>NZ_NUQC01000053.1:0-75625 GCF_002585125.1 Bacillus sp. AFS029533
TTTTATTGACGTAGATACAGAAAACCGCAATTAAACGTTTATTATACCCATACCGCTTACCGTTTCACGTGTAATTCCACTAAAATCAGATGATAATATCAATCTTATTCAAACTTTTTCATCTAAAAAGGTTAACACAGACCAATTATTACCTAGAATCAGCTATTTTTCAGAGCTAAGCATGGTTAGGCTCGAAAGAATACCCTAAAAAAATAAAAAATCAGGCCACTGATCTAGCCTGATTCACTTTTTATTAAATTACTTCTTCACTTACTAAACTTGATTCCATTAAAAGTTTAATTTCATTAATCTTATTTTGATTAAATAAATCAACAATTTTACTTCCAACAATAACTCCATCACAATCTTGGCTTAATTCCTTTACTTGTTCTGGATTAGATACACCGAATCCAGCTATTACAGGTTTATTACTAATTTCTTTAACACTTTTTAAAAAGGATGATAGGCTATCATCTAGCTCATTTCGAACACCAGTAATCCCTTTTACTGTTACTGTGTATAAGAATCCTCTTCCTTTTTCAGCAATTTTAATGATTCGATCTTTTGGTGTAGCCATTGTGACTAATCGAATTAGTTCTACTCCACATTCTTCAAGTTGATGAATGATAATTTCTTCTTCTTCGATTGGTAGGTCAGGAATAATACATCCATCTACCCCTGCTTGCTGTAGGTCAGATACGAACCTGTCAATTCCATAAGCTAAAATGGGATTCATATAGGTCATGACGATTAAAGGTACAGAAATTAACTTACGAACTTCTTTTATTTTTTCGATTACAGCTTTTAATGTTGTACCAGCCTGTAATGCTCGAATACCTGCTTGTTGAATTACTGGTCCGTCTGCTACTGGGTCTGAGAATGGAATACCTATTTCGATTGCTGATGCGCCAAATTTTTCTAGTAAAGCAAGTCTTCCCCCTAATACTTCAAGACCACCATCTCCTGCCATTACATAAGGAATAAAAAGCTTTTCCCCTTTTTTAAGTCGTTCTGAAAATTGGAATTCAATTCGATTTAACATATTATTTACCCTCCTTTAATCGCTCACGAACGGTATGAACATCTTTATCGCCTCTACCTGATAAACAAATGACTAAACTTTCATCTTTCTTCATTGTTGCTGCTAGCTTTATTGCATAGGCAACAGCATGTGCACTTTCTAATGCTGGAATGATTCCTTCTAATCTTGCTAGTAATTGGAATGCTTCAAGTGCTTCTTCATCTGTGATCGATTCGTATTTAACTCGTTCAATATCTTTTAAATAACAATGTTCAGGACCTACCCCTGGGTAGTCAAGCCCCGCAGAAATTGAATGGGCTTCTTGTATTTGACCATCTTCATCTTGTAGTAAATACATTAATGCACCGTGTAATACGCCTGGTACACCTTTTGTTAAAGATGCTGCTTGCTTATCTGTATGGATTCCATGCCCAGCCGCTTCTACTCCAAATAACTTTACACTTTCATCCGTTATAAATGGATGGAACATACCAATTGCATTACTTCCTCCGCCAATACAAGCTACTACTGCATCAGGAAGTTTACCTTCCTTTGCTAAAAATTGTTGTCTTGTTTCTTTTCCAATTACACTTTGGAAATCTCGTACCATCATAGGAAAAGGGTGCGGCCCCATTACTGATCCTAATAAATAATGTGTGTCATCTACATTTGCAACCCAGTAGCGAAGTGCTTCATTTACTGCATCCTTTAGTGTCGCACTTCCGGATTCAACACTAATCACTTTTGCACCTAGTAATTCCATTCGGAAAACATTCAGTTCTTGTCTTCGAACATCCTCCGCGCCCATGAAAATAACACATTCTAAATTTAATAAAGCACAAACAGTTGCAGTTGCTACACCATGTTGTCCCGCTCCTGTTTCAGCAACGATTTTTCGTTTACCCATTCGAATTGCAAGTAATGCCTGACCAATCGCATTGTTAATTTTGTGAGCACCAGTATGATTTAAGTCCTCACGTTTTAAATAAATGCTAGCTCCGTTAGCATGCTTAGTTAAGTTTTCTGCAAAGTAAAGAGGTGTTTGGCGACCTACATAATCCTTTGACAATCTTTCAATTTCCTCATTAAATGCTGCATCATCTTTAATTTTTGAATAAGCTTCTTCTAATTCAGTTATGGCTTGAACAAGCGTTTCGGGTATATATTTCCCTCCATACATACCGAAATGACCTTTTACATCTGGAAGTGTATACGTAGACATTTAAATTCCTCCTAATTTAACTTTTTTTATAAAACTTTTTATTTTTTCTTTATCTTTTTTTCCGTTTGTTTCAACCCCACTACTTACATCAACCATTATTGGTTTTACGACGCTACATGCAGGTATTACATTCTCAATCGTCAATCCACCGGCTAAAATCAAATTATCTACTTTCTTTGATCTAACAAGATTCCAGTTAAATGTTGTTCCGTTTCCTCCACGATATTTTCCACTCGGGCTATCAACTAAAATATAATCACAATCATATTCTGCTATTTTTTCAACGTCCTTTTCCGATTGAACTCGTAATGCTTTGATTACTGGAAAAGATAATGAACGACAAAATTCTGGCGTTTCATCCCCATGTAGCTGAAGATGTGTTAAACCAACTTCCTGGTAAATGGATTCTAATGTCTCCTTTGTTTCATTTACAAAAACGCCAATCTTCATTACCGAATCTGGCAATGATTCGATGATTTTTTTTGCCTCGGAAATTTCAATTTGACGTTTACTTTCTGCAAAAACAAAACCAATTGCATCAGCTCCGGCATCTATTGCACTTTTAGCTGTTATTAAATCGGTAATACCACAAATTTTCACTTTCACTGCTTAGCCTCCTTAAGAATAGGAACCATCAACTCTCTCATGTTTGATGATAATTCATTGCTCCTCATTAATGCCTCTCCGACTAAAATTCCGTTTGCCCCAACATCTCTTACACGTTTTGCATCATACTGATTGAAAATTCCACTTTCACTAATAATGAACCCTCCATCTGCTTGAATAAGTGGTGCTAGTCTTTCTGTCACACCCAGATCCACTTCAAATGTTTTTAAGTTTCGGTTATTAATGCCATATAGACCAGGCCTAATTTTTAGTGCTTTTTCTAAATCTTCCTCGTCATGTACTTCCATCAATACTTCAAGATTTTGCTGCTTAGCATACTGATATAAATGATTTAATGCTGTAAATGGTAACGCAGCAGCGATTAGTAAAATAATGTTTGCTCCATGCTCTTTTGCGATATCTATTTGAACTGGATTGATAATAAAATCCTTGCATAATATCGGAATATTAACGGAATCACGCACGATTTTCAGATCTTTAAAGGAACCTTTGAAGAAAGTTGTATCTGTTAAAACAGATATTGCGGCTGCTCCATTTTCTTCGTATTTCTTTGCTTGTTCTGCAGGATTAAGATTTGTATTAATATCACCTTTTGATGGTGATGCACGTTTAAACTCTGCAATAATCGATAAATGGTCTGCAACTTTTAATTGTTCAATTAATGATAAATTCGTTGATTGGTTTGTTATTTTCCGACTAATCGCTCTTAAACTTTTAATTTCGATTTGTTTTTGAGAAATAATTCGATCTAAAATGGTTTCCATTTATATAACCTCTCTTTTTAGTTTGCTAGTTTTTTCGACTAGTTTTTGTAATTTCTCATAAGCTGCACCAGAATCAATGCTCTCTTCAGCCTTCCTAATACCATCTGTAATTTGATTGACAAGCCCTGAGGTATAGATTGCTAAACCAGCATTTAATAAAACTGTATCTCTAAAAGCTCCTTTTTCTCCTTTTAATACTCGAAGAAGAATATCTGCATTCCTCTTTGCATCTCCACCTTTTATTTCTGTATTTGGATAATAAGTTAATCCGACTTCTTCTGGATGAAGTGTCATCTTTTTCAGTTCCTTATTTTCAAGTAGGATGATATGATTTTCGCCGGCTAACGATGCTTCATCTAAATGCCCTGCACCGTTTAATACAATCGCTCGTTTACGTCCTAATTTATTTAGTACTTCTGCAAATACCTCTAAATAATCTCTTCTGTAAATTCCTAATAGTTGGGTCTCTAACTCAACAGGATTTGTTAAAGGTCCTATTAAATTAAAAATGGTCGGGATTTGCAACTCACGTCTAACCTTCATAACTTTTTTCAACCTTGGATGAACATATGGAGCAAATAAAAAGGCAATTCCTATTTCATCTAAAAGCTCCTCGGAAGCTTGTGTTGGAATCGATAGCTCCACACCTAATTGTTCTAATACATCGGCACTACCTGTTTTACTGGACATGCTACGGTTTCCATGTTTTGCAATTGGAATTCCACTTCCCGCAATAACAAACGCTGATGTTGTACTCACATTAAAGCTCGATGAGTTATCTCCACCTGTCCCACAGTTATCAATGACATTATGAAACTTCCTAGTAAATCCTACCGTATGATTTCGAATTGCGTTTACTAGTCCTGCGATTTCGTTTACTGTTTCACCTTTTGTTTTTAAAGCAACTAGAAATGCTGCGATTTCACTATCTGATATTTGATCATCCTGTAGAATCCTACCGACAGCTACTTGCATTTCTTCTACTGTAAACGACTCTCGATTAGCTAAGCGTTGAAGGTACTCTTTCATCTTTTAATTCCTCCTTTATTTCATTTAAAAAATTTAGTAAAAGTTGTTTTCCGTATTCTGTTCCAATAGATTCCGGATGAAATTGCATGCCGTAGATTGGATATTTTCGATGTTTAATGGCCATGATTTCTTGATCGTCCATAGCAAATGCTAAAGTTTCAAATAATGGCGGTATAGTTTCCTTTTCAATTACCAGTGAATGGTATCGCATAACTTCTAACGGTTGGGACATGTAGGCAAATAAATTACTGCCATCATGCCTAATTTTCGATGTTTTTCCATGTTTGATTTGTCCAGCTTTAATGATTTTTGCGCCGAATGCATAACCGATTGCTTGGTGCCCTAAGCAAATGCCTAGTATTGGCACAGTCTTATGAAAAGTTTGTATGAGTTCATTCGTTTCCTGCTTCTCTTCGGGCTTACCTGGTCCTGGAGAAAGAATAATTGCTTTTGGATTCATTTCTTTTATTTCATCAATCGAAATTTTGTCATATCTAGCGATTTTCATTTCTTCGCCAAGCTCTCCTAAAAATTGATAAAGATTGTAAGTAAAAGAATCATAGTGATCAATTATTAAAATCATGATTTTCCTCCAAAAAAGCCTTTAGTTTATTAATGGTCTCTTCATATTCGTTTTCAGGTTTGCTGTCATAAACAATACCTGCTCCTGCTTGAATATAGGCCATTTGATTTTTTAAAATCATCGTTCGAATAGCTAATGCAAAATCAAGGTTTCCATTTACGGATACATAACCGACTGCACCGGAATATACCCCTCTCTTTGAACTCTCTAAATCATTAATGATTTCCATTGCTCTAATCTTAGGTGCACCCGATACAGTTCCAGCTGGTAAGCAAGCAATAAGAGCATCAAGTGAGGTATGTGGTTTTTTTAATTGCCCGCTAACTTCGGAAACGATATGCATGACATATTTGTATCTTTCAACGTTCATATATTTTTCTAATTTGATTGTTCCAAACTCGCAAACTTTGCCTAGATCATTTCTACCTAAATCAACAAGCATTTTATGTTCGGCAAGTTCCTTTTCATCCTGTAATAAATCCCTTTCGATCATTAAGTCTTGTTCATCCGTTTTCCCTCTTCGTTTCGTACCGGCAATTGGATTCGTTATGACCTGATTATCTTTAACTTTTATTAAACTTTCAGGGGAAGTACCAGCAACAACGCTATCACCAAAATCGATATAATACATATATGGTGACGGATTTTGGATTCGTAATTTTCGATAATAATCAAATGGATTCCCTTCAAATTTTGCTCCCATTCGATGTGATAGAACGACTTGAAAAATATCTCCTTTTTGAATAAATGACTTTGCCTTTTCTACTTTGGACATATAGTCCGATTTACTAACTTCAGATTCGAACGTAGAAAATACAACTGGTTTTACTTCCTCCTCTTGATTTGAGTTAGATAAAATTAGTTGCTTATACTTTTGAATTTCGCTCTTCAAATCTTCTAATGTTGTTTCATCCGTAAGCCTTGTTCCAACCAAATGAATTTTCTGTTCCAAATGATCAAATACAATAATGACTTCAAAAAACATTAAATGGAGATCTGGCATTCCGATAACATCTTCCAGTTCATCACCGATCTCTTCAAACTGGCGAATCATATCATATCCTACATACCCAATTCCCCCTCCAATGAAAGGGATATCCAATATCTTTAAGCAATCCTGCTTTGGTATTAACTCTTTCAGTTTTAAAAGAGGATTTCCAACAAACTCTTCTTTCTGGCCATTTTTATAGATGATTTGGCCACTTTGATTTGTCCCAACCAATTCAAAAGCTGGTTTTGAGCCAACAAATGAGTAACGTCCAGAATCTTTATGTTTAAATGAACTTTCAAATAAAAACTTTTTGCTAGCGGTCAATTTCTTAAATAATAAAATCGGTGTAAACAAATCCCCCATTATCGTTTCAATGACTATTTCTGCTTTGTTTTGTACTGACAATTTGTTCGACCTCCAAAAATTTAATGTTGAATATAAAAAAGTCCCCTATACGCACAAAGATTGTGCATATAGAGGACGATTAGTTGCTACCGCGGTACCACCTCAGATTGGATCAGATTTATCTGAATCCCACTTTTCGGATACGGGAATAAGTTACTAATCTAATTCCGATATCCTATCCTTTTAACGGTGGAAATCCGTGCATCCCTACTATATTGTTCAAGATGCCTCTCGTAAGCCCATTCGATAAAGGTTCCTGTATTAGACTCCCACCATTGTCTAACTCTCTGTGACATTCACCAATATTTACTCTTCTTACTCAGCGATTTAATTTTATTTAATTTTAAAGAAATACAAAAAGGGCCCCCCGTCTTAAAAAGGACGAGAGACCCGTGGTGCCACCTTCATTAGCTGATTAACAGCTCGCTTTGTCGGTATCCAATCAACTTTCCATTGAATACCCGTCTTTTGTAACGAGAAGACTACTCGCCAAAGCCTACTACTTATTTAAGGTTCGGTTTGAATGCTCAGAAGTCCATTCGCGATTACTTTCACACTGATTCGCACCAACCATCAGCTCTCTTTAGTTTCCGTAATCGTTACTACTCTTCGTCAACGCAAAGTAATTATAGATGTTTATTTAAATTAATTGTCCTTATATTATTATGCAAAAAATAAAAAGTCAACAAGTTTATTTCTACAAGATTCGATTTTTCTACTTTTTATAAAACTGATATTTTACGTTTTTGTTAATCTAAAAAACGGAATCGTAAATGATTTATCATATGAGTCTTCATTGCATACACAACCTAATTTTGGAAAGAATAAACCCAATTAGACCTTCCATCAAAGAGGTATCAATATGAGAACAAATACAACAACGATGAGTTCAAATAAAGATGAAGTTTTAACAAAAAATCTAAAAAATAATATTGAAATGATTCAAGATTACTTATGTCAAACAGAAGATTTAGTCGTTAAGATTATTCATAAAAATGCTCAGATTTTTGCTATTTTGTTTCTTGAATCGATGATAAAAATTGAGGCACTTCAATCATTTATTATTGAACCTATTTTAAGAGAAACAAAGGATGAAACAGGCAATATCGTCAAATCATATGAGATTAAAAACTCAACAAATATCTCAGAATTAGGGGATAGTTTATTAGACGGATTTTGTCTAATTTTAGAAGAAAATTGTTTAAATGGAATATTAGCAGCAGCAGCAGATGATAAGGAACGTACAATTTCTGAACCTGCTAATGAACAAAATATTAATGGTCCTCACGATGGTTTTGTTGAAAGTATAAATACAAATATACAATTACTAAGAAAAAGAATTCGTACACCTGAGTTAAAGATTAAGTATTTTACGATTGGTACGATTACGAATACTAAGGTTGCTATGGTTTATATCGATTCAATTGTAAATCGAAAACTTGTCGAGGTCATTGAAGAAAGAATTTCAGGTCTTAAACTAGACAGTCTTCGTTCAACAGGACAACTCGAAGAATTGATTGAGGATAATACGTTTTCACCTTTTCCACAAGTATTAAATACAGAAAGACCAGACCGAGCTGCATCCTATCTTTTAGACGGAAAAATAAATTTACTTGTAGATGGGAATCCAACTGTTTCTATTGTTCCAATTACCTTTTTCGCTTTTTATCAAGCTCCAGATGATTATAATCATAGATGGTTGATTGGTTCATTTTTTCGAATTATTAGGGTATTTAGTTTTATAGTTGCAATTAGCTTACCTGCCATATACATTGCAATCGTATCCTTCCACTCTGAAATACTACCCATAGGCCTTCTTTATTCAATTAGGGTTTCTTTAGAGTTTGTACCATTTCTCCCTCTCGTCGAAGCTTTTGCGATGCAAATCATATTAGAGTTGCTCAAGGAAGCTGCTATTAGACTGCCTTCTCCCATTGCTCAAACAATTGGTATAGTTGGTGGGCTAGTAATTGGTACAGCTGTTGTAGAAGCGCATTTAGTATCAAACACGATGATCGTCGTAATTGGTTTTACAGCAATTGCTTCGTTTGTAGCTCCAGTTAGTGAGATGGGTACTAGTATGAGGCTATTGGGCTTTCCGACGATGATCATGGCTTCAATACTAGGTTTCTTTGGAATTACACTAACTTTAATGTTAATTTTTATGCATATGTGCAAATTAAAATCTTTTGGCATGCCTTATTTTTCTCCTATGGCGCCTTTTCGAAAGGAAGATATAAAGGATACTTTCTTTAGACTCCCTTCATGGAAACAAAATACTCGACCAACTGATGCAGTTCCCCAAAAGATTGTACAGCAAAGAATATCTAGGGTGTGGAAGAAAAAATGATAACGAATAGTAATTCGATTTCTAAATTACAGCTCTACTTTTTTATTATCCAAAGTCAAATCGGTATTGGACTTCTCTCATTACCAAATGCAGTTCAAAGTACAGCCAAAGGTGATGGGTGGATTTCTACCTTAATTGCAGGAGTAGCAGTCCAAATTACATTATTCATTTACTGGCTTTTACTAAGAAAATATCCAGATGCAACATATACAGATATTACAAAAAAAATTTTAGGTAAATATGTAGGAAAGCTCTGTAACTTATTTATATATATCTATTTTATTATGATTGGAAGTCTGGCTTGTGCTCTTTTTATCAGAAGCATAACTCTTTGGTTATTACCGTTAACTCCTATGTGGTTACTATCGCTAATTATTATTTTATCAAGCATTTATTTAACAATTAGTGACCTAAGAATCATATCAAGATTTTTTGTATTAGCATCGGTTTTAATCATCCTTCTTTTTTTACTATCGTTCTTTACCTTTTATTTACCAAATGATTTTCACTATATTCAACCGATTGGCCAATCAGGTGTAAAAAATATAATTTTAGGAAGTCATAAATCATTACTCTCGATATTAGGATTTGAAAGTCTTTTACTAATTTTCCCTTTTGTGCTTGATACTGAAAAAGGAATATTAAAAACTGTAAGTCTTGCCAATTTCTCTGTGACATTATTCTATACATATTTTACCTTTATTTGTCTAATAAGCTTTAGTCCGACACAACTTCTGCAAATTAGAGAGCCTGTTTTATATTTATTTAAAGCCCTTTCGTTTGAAATGATTGACCGCTTAGATTTGATCTTTTTATCGGTCTGGATTGTACCAATGACAACCTCGGTAATCCTTTATTTATTTTTATCAGCTAAAACTATCAGTAATGAAAGATCATTTAAAAAAAATGTATGTCTTAGTGGAATCTTAATTTTTTTCATAACAAACATACCATTGGATGAGGATCAACTAGCTATCTTTGATAAGTATGTAACTTACTTAAGCTATGTAGTTGTTTTTGGACTTCCCATCATTCTGTTATGTTTATCCTTCATCATTTCAAAAACTGAAAGGAGTGAACAATTATAAGAAAATCAATTTTGATAACCTTATGTTTGTTTACCTTTTTTTTAGCTAGCTGTTGGGATCAAAATCTATTAGTAAATAAAAAAATGGTCAATGGCATTAGCTTCGATTTAGATCAAAACGATAATGTTTTAGCTACAGTTAGAGCTTTAAATATTGAAAATAAAGGTGGAGGACAGTTTGAAGTTAAGGACGAACTTGTTAAAGTAAACCGCCCTAGTGTATCCGGGATGGAAGTTGACATTAACAATAAACTACCTGGCTTAATTGATGTAAGTAAAGCACATATTATCTTAATCGGAAGAGAACTTGCTAGAAAAGGAATTTACCCTTATTTAGAGCTTTTTTATCGCCCTAGACAAGCCTATGTTTCTACTAGAGTTGTAATAGCAGAAAATAAGGCTTCAGACATTATTACACTTAATCCTGGAACTAGCCCTATAGCATTTGTTATTTTAAAAGGGCTAGAAGCTGCTGAAGATACTACAAAGATTCCTAAAGAAACTGCTTTTACAGCATGGACACAAATTACAGATACAGGTCGAGATATCGTTTTACCTTTTGTAACAAAAGACGAAAATGATAAAATTACAATCGGTGGAATAGACCTATTTAATGGGGATAAATTTTCAGGAATTAGCTTACCTAATGAAAAAGGAAGTCTTTTATTGTTACTAATGGATCGACTAAATAAATATGCTGAAATGGCTGTACAGTTAGGAGACCATCGTTCAATTTCATATAGAGTAAAAACAATGAAAAGAGATTTAGATTTAAAAGTAGATAAAAAAACTAAAAAAATAACTTGTAGAATTAATTTAACTCTTGATTTAACAATTACTAGTTACACAGGTAAAGTAGGAGAAAAGCTTAACAAAGACAAATTAAATAAAGATGTTTCAAAAATTCTTACTAAACAGTCTGATGAAATCACTAAATCACTATTGGAAGCTAATTGTGATGCTTTAGGAATTGGAGGAATCTTATCTAGCTCTTATCCAGATATATGGAAAAAAATAAATTGGGACAAAGAATATAAGAATGTTAAGTTCAAAACTTCCGTAAAGGCAAAAATTGATCGAACTGGACCTGTTTTTTAAGAATCATATTTATAAAATTTCATACTCTTGAGCAACATAATGTAAGGATTAGAATCAATCTGTTTTTTAGGAGGAACTATACTTGAGACTAGGTAAAAAAAATGATACATTCTTTGAAATGCTCTTAAATATTGCAAATAATTTAAATGAATGTTCGATTTATTTTGATGACTTTAAAATAAAAAATGCTACTGATTTAAAAACATTTTCTGCAGAAATGAAGGCTTATGAAACAAAGGGTGATACATATATTCATCAAGTTATCGTTGAATTAAATAAAACATTTATTACACCAATTGAACGTGAAGATATACTAGAACTGGCAAATAAAATGGACGATGTACTAGACGGAATGGAGCAATGTTCAGCAACATTCGAAATGTACTCCATCATTCAAATAGATGAATTCATGGTGAAGTTCGTTAAAAATATTCGCAGTGCTGCAAATGAAATATTAAAAGCAATTCAGTTACTTTCAAGGAAAAAATTATTAGAAATGCGCGTACACGCAATCCAAGTAAAGGATTATGAGTCACAGTGTGACGCGTTATTACGCACTTCCATTAAAGAGTTATTTAAAAATGAAAAAGATCCAATCAAAATCATTCAGTTCAAAGAGATTTATGAAATGCTAGAAGCAGTTTCTGATAGTGCACAAGATGTAGCAAATACACTTGAACAAATTATTATGGGTAATGCGTAATTAAATACTAACTAAAAAATACAGCCTAATTAGACTGTATTTTTTTATCTCTCATCTAATAGTTTTTTTGCAAGTTTTCTAACGATTGATCGTGGGATGAATCGAACAGATTGCGCTAAAATTTTATTCTTAATACCTGTAATAACAACCGTTTTCTTCTTACTAACTGCCTCATAAGTCAACTTCGCAACTTTTTTTGGGGTCATAATTTTACCTTTAAATAGCTTTGAATTATTTCCACCGGATGAATTTATGATTCCCGTTCTAGTTGGTCCTGGACATACAGCTGTTACACTAACTCCTGTGTGCCTTAATTCCTCTGAAAGAGCTTCACTAAATGATAGTACATACGCCTTTGAAGCTGCATAAACAGACATTTTTGGCCCTGGTTGGAAAGCTGAAGTAGATGCAATATTAATAATTTGGCCCGATTTTTTTTGAAGCATATTTGGTAAAAAGTATTTTACTATCTCTGTTAAAGTAACAATATTTAGCTGAATCAACTTTAACTCTTTAATTAAATCAGTCTGACCAAATTCCCCGTATAGGGCAACCCCAGCATTATTTACTAGAATATCAATCTCCGTTTGTGATTTTGTAACTTGATCAAAAATGGACTTAGCAGAATTTACTTTAGAAAGGTCTTCTGTAATAACTAGTACTTTTATATTGAACTGCTTCTTCAATGAAATAGCCATTTCTTCTAATTTAGTTTTATTCCTAGCAACTAAAACTAAGTTGTAATGATCTTTTGCAAATAATTTAGTTAACTCATAGCCGATTCCTTCCGTTGGACCGGTAATTAATACTGTTTTACCTTTTTGTTTTTTGACCATCATTTTGATTATCCTTTATCTTTTTATCGTTTGAACACTTTTCGTTTTACTATATGTTCAACTTAATAAAAAAAGGAATCTTACTTTATTTTTCATAATATTTCTTAACTAACTCAATAAATATTTCCATCGATTTCGTTTGCAGTTCGATTTTATCAGTGATAATTGAAAAATTCCGTTGAATAGGTGTCCCCTCTACTTTTAGGTAATCAATGGTATTTAACTGTTTTTCTTTTTTTATTGCTAGCTCGGATAGATAGGTAATTCCCATGCCAGCTTCTACAGCTTCTTTAATTAATTGTGTACTACCAAATTCAATTATATTTTTAGGACGTATCTTTAATAATTCAAATAATCGTTCAGTCGCTTCCCTTGTTCCAGATCCTTCTTCCCTAACAATCCAAGTTTCATTTTCAATTTGATTCAATGTCACAGCTTCAATGGAATATATTTCACTCTTAGTTCCAGAAATAATATACATTTCATCATTTGCAAAAGGCTGTATATTTAAATTTGAATGAGTCGCTTCTCCTTCAACTATACCAATATCAATTTGATAACTTAGTGCGGCCTGAACAATTTCTCGAGTATTCCCTATTTGTACTGATGGTATGACATTCGGGAAAAGCCTCTTCATTTCAGCTAAAATTTGCGGTAATACATATTCACCAAAAGTATAACTTGCACCTATTTTAAGATGACCACTAGCCTCATTCATCAGATCATTCACAAGAGTTGACATACGCTTGTATAAACTAGTTATTTCCTTAGCATGCAAATAAACAATTTCTCCAGCTTTCGTTAACTGAACATATTTATTCGTTCTAATTAAAAGCTTTGCACCGATATGCTTCTCAAGTAATTGAATTTGCTGACTAACAGATGGTTGAGTCATATGTAACTCTTCAGCCGCTCTTGAAAAGTTTCTTTTTTCAGCGACCGCCATAAAAACCAAAAGAATTTGATCCATACTCAATCTCCTAGTATTAGATTTACTTATTATCAATATTATCATCATTTATTTTTCTTATAATAAGAAATTGATAAAACAGGTAAATAGAAAAGACTGATTCAAAATGAATCAGTCTTCTTTGACGCCTTAACTTTTCGAATTAAGTTAATTGCCAAGTATGCTAAAACCATAAAGACAAGATAGATTGATGCATAAAACCAGTACTCTTTATTGGTAAGTTTATTACTTAGGAGACTTAATATGAAGAATGTTGTAAATGAACCTAATAATAGCCCAATTAATGTTTTTAACTTCATTACAATGCACTCCCATTAAAGTAATTTTAAGTATTTAAAGAAACCCTTTTACAGTCTATATAGTTCATTATTGGTAAGAATATTCCATTCTAACCTTTTAAAGTGCAAACTAAGCCCTTTCTATACACGATTTCCAATAAAAAAGGCTGAATTAATCGGTCAATAATCCGATACTCTTTTACTATATTGAACTCCGACATCAATTAGATCATTTATAAACTCTTTAATATTTCCTACTAGGATTCCTCCATGTCCAGTACACATAACATTACTATCAAACTGATTTATTTTTTTTAGTCCACTTAGAAAATGATCTAAGTGTTCTATTGAGACTCCACCATCTCTCAGATACTTTACCCACTCATTTCTAAGGTCATCTCCTTTAGAAACTAGCCCATCTTTTGATAAAGGATCACCGAAGAAACATAAGAAATCACCCGTAAAAACTGTTTTTGATGGGCGCTGATAAAAAACGACCGAACCTGGAGTATGGTATCCAACTAATTCATATTCAAACTCATTAATTACTTCAAATACTTCTAGGTCATTACTAAACTGAGTTAAATCAAGTGAATCCATCAAATCATTATCATTTGAATGGATAAACTTCTTAGCATTTTTAAAAATATTAGAACCTTCAATATGATCTTCATGTCCATGTGTAGCTAAAAAGAGATGGACGTCTTCTGGTGTTTTACCCAGTTCAACCAGAGCTTTCCTAAGATACTTAGAGTGGATCCCTTTTCCTGAGTCAATGAGAGTAACTCCATTATCTTGAATTATAAAATAGCAATTATTATATGACTTCCATTCAGTATCCCATATCGCTAAAGCGTATATGTTATCTACTACATGTTCAAAAGAAACTTCCACGTCTTCACCTCCAGAATAGATAGCATTCCACAATTAACAAAAAATCGGTCTAAAATACCTAAATTATAGTGTTCGATCTTTACGACTAATAACCTTTTATCAATAGGTTATATAGTCATAATGAATAAATTTTATGAAAGATTCATCAGATTTAATGGGTCTTATCCACTATATCAAAATCACATAAGACATAATTTTAATTTTTCAGAAAAAAACAGATTGGAAAATTAATATGCTATAATCTTTCTAATTTTATAAATATAGTCCTGGAAGGAGCGTTTAACGTGGAAAAAGAACTAAATTTAAAGAAAAATATTGGCTTTTTCGTATCAACGTCTTTAGTAATCGGTACAGTAATCGGTTCTGGAATCTTTATGAAACCTGGGATCGTGCTGTCTTCAACTGCTAACTCCACTATGGCTCTTCTAGCGTGGATTATCGGTGGCGTTATTACACTAGCAAGTGGATTAACAATCGCTGAAGTAAGTGTAAAAATCCCAAGAACTGGTGGATTATATGCTTATATAGAAGAGGTTTATGGTGAGAAGTGGGGATTTTTGTGCGGTTGGGTACAAACCCTCGTCTATGGACCTGCTGTTATGGGTGCCCTTAGTCTTTATTTCGGCTCTTTATTGGCAGATTTTTTCGGTTTTCAGGGAAGTAGTAAAGTTATTGGTATTATCACGATTATATTACTAGGTGGTCTAAACATACTAGGCACTCAACTTGGTGGATTTATTCAAACAATTTCTACTGCAGGTAAACTTGTTCCTATTATTTTAATTGCTGTTTTTGGTATCCTTCAAGGGGACGTATCAGTTTTTAATGCAGATAGTGGTAGTTCTACTCAAGCACTTAGTATGGGCGCAGCAGTATTAGCGACTTTATGGGCATATGACGGCTGGATGAATGTAGGTTTTATGGCAGGAGAAATGAAGAATCCTTCAAAGACTCTACCTAGAGCTATTATTTCTGGTATTGTTATTGTTATTTTAGCTTATCTTTCTGTTAATATCGCAATGCTACATGTTTTATCTGCAAGTAAAATTGTTGAATTAGGTCCTAATGCAGCTACAGCGGCGGCTTCTTCACTTTTTGGTAGCATTGGTGGAAAAATTCTTGCCATCGGAATCTTAATTTCTATTTTTGGCTGTTTAAATGGCAAAATTCTCACATTCCCAAGGGTTACATTTGCAATGGCAGAACGAAACTTTCTACCTGGTTCAAAAGTATTATCTAGTATTCACCCTAAATTTAATACGCCAGTAGGCTCAACAGTTTTTCAAATTGTTTTAGCTTTAGCAATGATGATATTCTGGAACCCAGATCGACTTTCTGATATGGCTATATTTGCAGTGTTCTTATTTTATGGACTAGCCTTTAATGCAATCTTCATATTACGTAAAAAAGATAAAGGAGGAAATAAATTATATAAAGTGCCTTTATACCCTATCACTCCGATTGTGGCAATATTAGGTACACTTTACATCATCTGTAGTACGATTATAAATGCACCAATGGATGCACTTGTATCAATTGCTATTGCAATTGTTGGTTTACCTGTTTATTGGAGATTAAAATCGACTATTAGAAGTGACGAAAAATATAAAGCAAGTTGATATATAAGTATATTTAAGATTAATAAAAAGCAGGAAAAGACTTCAGTGTCTTTAACCTGCTTTTTATGTTCTCTATTATTTATGTGCAAAAAATACTAATTGAACTAAAAATAATACTGCAAATAAATAAACAAATGGGTGTACATCTTTAAATTTACGTTTTACGATTTTCATGATTGGATAAGAAATAAAGCCTAAAGCAATACCGTTTGCAATGCTTGATGTTAATGGCATACTAACGATGACTAAAAATGCCGGGAATGCTTCTTCAAAATCATCCCATTTAATCTCCGAAATACTTTTAATCATAAAACAGCCAACAATAATTAAGCTAGGCGCTGTAATTGCAGCAACTTCTGAAACGGAACCAATCATTGGGCTAAAGAATGCTGCGATTACAAATAGGACTACAACCGTTAATGAAGTTAAACCAGTTTTTCCACCAGCACCAACACCAGCAGAGGATTCTACAGTTGCTGCAGTCGGACTTGTTCCTAACATTGCACCAACAATTGTTCCAATTGAATCAGCTGAGAATGCACTTCCTCCCTTTTCTAACTTCCCATTTTTGATAAGACCCGCTTGTTTAACAATTGCTAGTAAAGCTCCTGTTGTATCGAATAACATGACAAGTAAGAATGAGAAAATCACACTATAAAGTCCATATTGAATAATGTCTTTCACTGAATCAATTGGGTTGTATACTAAAATTCCTTTTGGTAAATGAGGCATAGCAACAAAGCCATTTGCAAAATTTAATTGACCTGTAAAATAGGCAATTAGCCCCGTCGTAATCATCCCTAGAAATAACGCACCATTTAAGTTAAGTGCCATAAATACAATTGTTATTAGTAAACCAATCAATGTAAGTGCAACCTTAGGGGAACTAAAATCACCGATTTGAACTAGATTAGTAGGGTGATCTGTGACAATACCTGATAAACGTAAGCCAATAAAGGTAATGAACAAACCAATTCCAGCAGCAATTGCATGCTTTAAGTTTGCAGGAATTGCCTGAATCAATTTTGTTCGGAAAGATGTTAAAGAAAGTAGTAAAAATAAAATTCCAGTAATAAAAACAGCAGAAAAACCTACTGAGTATGGGAGATTATGTCCCCCAATTACAGAATAAGTAAAATAGGCATTTAACCCCATTGCAGGCGCAATAACGATGGGATAATTAGCAATCAATGACATGGTTAAAGTCCCAATAATTGTTGCTAGAATAGTAGCTAGGAATGCCTGGTTAAAAGGTACACCTGCGTCCTTTAAAATCATAGGATTGACAATAATGATGTACGCCAATGTTAAAAATGTAGTTAAACCAGCTAATACTTCAATTTTAACTGAAGTATTTCGTTCTTTAAGTTGAAACATATGATGACTCCTTTATTATATTGAAATAAAAAAACTGCCCGCTTTTCATGAGAAAAAGCAGGCAGTTTTACATTGTAAAGAAAACAAAAATCCAGAGCTCTTCCTCATAGTCTAGCAGTTTACGGGCGCTAGGTAGAAACTCTTGAACCTTATTTTCAAGTTTATATGAGAAAATATTAATATATTTTTTCTATCATACGACCTGACTTACAGTCTGTCAATAAAAAACATTTTTGTTATATAATTTAGAAAATAATATAATGAATGTGGATAAAATAGTAGTAAACAAAAATAATTTAAAAGTACTTTTCGTTATAGTCGAATGGTATTCTCATTAAAAAGCTATATATGTTATTCTGAAAGTATAATTTAGAATTTAAGGGGTTGTTTAACATTCGTTTAAATAAATTTATTAGTGAGTCTGGAAAGGCTTCGAGACGTGGAGCGGATAAGTTAATTAGTGAAGGACGAGTAAAATTAAATGGTAGAGTAGCAAAAGTCGGCGATCAAGTTGAGCCTGGTGATGAAGTAATTGTAAATGGTGAACATATTAGACTAGCCCGCAATCATGTTTATATAGCCTTGAACAAGCCAGTTGGTATAACAAGTACTACTGAAAAAGGTGTTAAAGGAAATATTGTTGATCTAGTAAACCATCCATTACGTATCTTTAATATCGGAAGATTGGATAAAGATTCTGAAGGTTTAATTCTCCTTACAAATGATGGTGATATTGTAAATGAAATTTTACGAGCTGAAAATAGGCATGAAAAAGAATATATTGTATCTGTAGATAAACCAATAACTCCTGAGTTTTTAACAAAAATGTCTGAAGGGGTAAAAATATTAGGTACAAAAACATTACCATGTGAAGTTAAACAGCTTTCAAAATATGATTTCCAAATTATTTTAACACAAGGTTTAAACCGTCAAATTCGTCGTATGTGTGAAGCGCTTGGATATGAAGTTTATCGATTACAAAGAACACGAATTATGAATATCACTCTAGGTAATCTACCAATGGGTCAATGGAGAGACTTGTCTAAGAAAGAAAAAACTCAATTGTTTAGAGAATTAAATTATGAACCTAATGAATGGTGATTTTTAAAAGACTGATTCGATTGAATTAGTCTTTTTTTATGATGGGTTAGTGAGTTTCATCTTATCAATTTTTTGCTTAATCATGAACCCTTTATGAGTTACTATATTTCATTTTTTCGCTTTTTTACTTACTCATGAACCTCTTATAAGTCATTATATTTCTTCTTTTTCCTTTTTTACTTACTCATGAACCTCTTATGAGTCACTATATTTCTTCTTTTTCCTATTTTACTTACTCATGAACCCTTTATGAGTTACTATATTTCATCTTTTTCCTTTTTTACTTACTCATGAACCCTTTATGAGTTACTATATTTCTTCTTTTTCCTTTTTTACTTACTCATGAACCATTTATGAGTTACTATATTTTCTCTTCTTCCTTTTTACAAAAAACAAGGTTTCCCATAAAAAAAGAAACTACTATTAAGTATTATTTAATAGCAGTTCCTTTGGGAAATAAGATTATAAGCCTAATTGACTCTTAATCGTTTCTAATGTTTGGTTTTTGTAGATCGTTTTCGGTGTCGGCGCATTTTGTACTGATGGATTTTTCTGCAAGTAATTTTTCTCAATCAAAGCGAAATCTTTTGCATCTACTGTTCCGTTAAAATTGATATCAGCACTTCGTTTATTTGTTCCCCAGTAAGTTTGAACGTAAAGTGCATCTTGTACATCGATTACGTTATCTTGGTTAACATCTCCACCAACTAAGTCAATGTTTGTTGATTCGGATTTTCCGTATAATTCGCCTTTATATTCAAAACCGAATTTCTGTGTTTTCTTCGTAATAAAGTGCCCTGGTACATTCACTTCAAATGTGTATGCATCTTTGCTTAGAGGAAGTGGTTCTATCTCAAAACGCCCACCACTTTTAATTAAATTAGTTCCGTCAAGATTATAGGCCCCATCTGTTACCTTCATTGATGCACCTATTTTTGTCCAATCACGGTATCCAGTATATGATTGACCTTCAACTAGGTACCCTTCTGGTATTATATTACCTTGCACTCGATTAAATCTTGGTTTTAACTGGAATCGTTTACCTGCGTTTAATAGCTTCACTGATTGACCGTTAGCATCTACTATATTAGCAGATGGGTTAATATAACCTATTGGATAGAAAAGTTGGTCTTGTACTTTTACTTTTACATTTACGATTTCTGCACGATCAAATACCATCGCTTCTTTAAATGTCACTTTAATTTTATTACCAGTTACTTGAATAGTTGCTTTATCTTTGAATTTATCCGTTAAAGCAGCATCTACAAGATTAACATAAGGAATCCCCGCAGCTTGAGCATCATCAAAATTCCAAGTAACTTCTTTTACACCTTGTAAGTTATCTAATACTAGAGATGCTGACAATATATCGCCTGATCTAGCTAGCTCTACATTATGTTTAGCGTAGGAGACAGGTGTACCTTCTTTTACAAAGTAGTATTCCTTCCAGTTTGCTTGATTTCCAGCTGCATCGTAACCAATTAAGTTAAATGATAATGCTGGAACTGTTTCAATCATTTCTACTTCATCAATCCACTTGCCGTTTTTGTCCATTTTAATTGGTCCATTTGGAAAAGGAGCACCATACGTATAGACTGCAAAATTCGATGTTTCGTCTAGATCAATACCAGCCTTCTGCATTTCAGTTAAAGCGTCATCTTTTATATCCATTTCAAAAGGATATGTTTTTTGTCCCGATTTATACTCTATAAACGGTGAATCTCCATCTAATGAACTTTTTACTTTAGGTGTGTCGATATCAATAAATACATCATCAAAGCTTATTTTTTGTTTCCCACTTGGTAAAGTAGTAGCGTATTTTAATTTGTAGTGTCCAGGTTTAGCAATCGTTGTTTCTTCAGAAATAGGATGTTTTTTATCTCCAGTAAACTCGTTATATGCACCACCAAACGCTTGAAGGAAGTAGTCTTTGTCCGTTGGTCTTCCTTCTAAATTAAGAGTACCGACTAACCCTAGATCTTCATTCGTTTTTCCGTCTTGTAAAATTACATCTAATGTATTAATTGGTGAACCTAAGTTGAATTTTAACAAGGCTGTTGTGTTACGATAGCCGTCATACGCATGATTATAATAAGAAGGCGTAATAGCAGGCGTTAGTAAATCAAGCATATCAAAGCCTTCATCTGATTTTTTGAAACTAAATGGGATACGATATTGCTCTGTTTTATCTTCACTATTTGTGATTAAAACATAGCCTTCATAAAAACCTTTTTTTGCTGTGGATGGGACAGTTAATGTTGCTTTGATTGTTTTAATGGTGTTCTTGTCCACTTTAAATGAATTACTTATATCTAGAACCACTCCGTTATCTTGTAATCCATTCTTACCATTTGCATTATCTACTATTTTTACATCAAATGTTTTCTTTTTATTACTATTGTTTGTAAACTCAATGTCTTTCTTTACTTTAACTTGTGAGTCATCTTTTACTACTTGTTTACCGAAACTCAACCCACCTGTTTCATTCTCAGCTTTTAATAACTTATCACCGACGGGGATTAGTGTTTCATCTTGTACTTTTATTTCTGTTTGAGTATGAAGAGCTTGATATGGATCTACACGACCTGCTCCTACTTCAAAAACGCTATAGTCTCCATTAAGTTGATCAGCAGTGTTCATCAGAATTGATTTAACGTCTGCTGGCTCAAGGTTTGGATTCTGTCCGATTAATAATGCTGCCACACCAGCTGCAAATGGTGATGCCATAGACGTTCCATCCATTCTTTGGTATGCATATCTATAGTCTTCTGGTGTATCATGATTTGCAATATAAGAAGGAACCGTAGATAGAACACTTACACCAGGTGCAGTAATCTCTGGCTTCATTTGGAAATTACCATTAACTGGTCCTCTTGAACTGAAGTCAGCTAATTTATCTCCTCCAGTTAAGATTTCCTTCAGGTTCGTAAACGTGAACGTTGTATTTCCGCTCGCAATTTTTTCTTTTAATTCTTCTCCTGCTTTCTTTGTCATAGAGAACGCAGGAATATATTCCATTGATTCACCTAAGTTATATCCAACATGGCCATCAACATTATTGTACATAATGACAGCTTTTGCTCCATTTTGCTTTGCAAACTTCACTTTATCTACTAGAGCAAAATTTCCACGTTGAACGAAAGCAATTTTCCCTGCAACATTTTTATTCTTGTATTCATCTAGTGTTCCTAAACCAACATCTACTAGTTCAAGAGATTTTCCTTCTAAACTATTGAAGGTATCAGCAAAGCTTCTAGCCATACTAACAAGATCAGTTGACCATCCACCTGCTATTTTCCCTTCAAATGTTAAAATTGAAGTTGGGACATCACTAGCTCCAACCGTTAGAGCAAATGCTGCTGTACCTGGTGAGCCTAAGGTATAAGCGTTAGGTCCACTGTTACCTGCTGAAACCACCGCTGTTACGCCATTTAGTACAGCATAATTTATTGCCGTACTAGTTGGATAATATGGATCGTTTATTGCTGCTCCTAATGAAAGGTTAATAACATCCATACCATCTTGAACTGCTTTATCAATACCTGCAATTACATTTTCAGATGATCCGCTACCGTATGGACCAAGCACACGGTACATATATAGATCCGCGTCAGGAGCAACTCCTTCTACCGAAACTTCACTATCATTTTTATTTTGTCCAACAATTGTCCCTGATACATGCGTACCATGCTCTGTATAGTAAGAGCCACCGCCATTACTTTCTGGTTGGTTTGATGCCTTCCAATCCTTATATGTAGTTTCCATTGGATCATTATCATTATCTACAAAATCGTATCCGCCTTTATACGCGTCTTTTAAATCAGGGTGGTTATAGTCAATACCAGTATCTAGTACCCCTACTTTAACGCCTTTTCCTGTTATTCCTTCTTTATGTAGCTTGTCCACATTTAAATAAGGAATGCTATCTACTGATGAAGTTGTTTTACTAGCAACATCTGTTGGAACCTCTTCTTTAATTGGATCTACATTAAAAGTTACATCTTTATATATCGTTTTAACAGCATCTGATTTTAAAAGTTCTTTTACTTGATTTGCAGGAAGTGTAATCGCTGCACCGTTAAATGCTGTTTTATATGTTTTTGTAATAACAGGTGCCTTTTTCTTTTCTTTCACTTTTACAAACTTTCCAACGTCTTCTTTAAAAGTATTGTGCTCTTTGTCTACCTGAGCTTGTGCTGATGCTTTTGTTAATGACTTTCCGTCAACTGCTGCTTCTAATACTGCGACATTACTTGGATCTGAGTTAAACTGAACGATGACAGAGATGTTTTTATCAGAATTCAATTCACCTTCTTGAAAGCCCTGAAGCCCATCTTGATCGTTTAATTCTAATTGTTTTAGTGCTTCTCTTTGCTCTGGTGTAATTGATGCTAAAATTTCTTCAGCTTTAGAAGTTGCTGCTTTTGCCGTTAAATATGACTTTGCACTGATAGGTGAAATAAGCAGACTTGTTGAAAGGGCAAGTACTGCCGAGTGCTTTGCCAATGTTGTTGCCTTCATATTCTTCATCCCCCATTATTCTCTATATAATTAAAAAATTCTTACTATTTAAATAGTAATCGCATTTAGGAAAAAAGCATATTGTGTTATTTTTAATCGAAATTTTGGTTATTTTGTAGGATTTTTTTACTAAAAAGTATTGAAATCTGAAAGAAAATTTCATTAAATATTAAAAAAGCATGAAATTTTGATAAAAAAATTGTGTTATTTTTAATTTAAATTGAAAGTATTTGACTTTACCAATTTCTAGCTATAATGAAATTAATAGGTATTTCAAAGTCATTGTACTTTCTAGTTTCTTAGATTTGCGTTTCAAAATGAACATTCGCAAATTGTAGGAATGCAATCTTGCATTGACGAAAAAACTTCATAGTTAAGCAACTGGAATTAGAAAAGGAGAGCACATATGCTTGAAGGCGAAATCATTAAATTTTATCGTAAAAAAGCGGGATTGACCCAAGAGGAATTAGGAAAAGACATTTGTACCGCTACCCATGTAAGTAGAATTGAAAGAGGGGAAACTCGATATTCTGAAGAAATTATTCAACTGTTCTCTCAACGTCTTCAGATTGACATTAAAAATGAGATAGCCGCTGTTCAAAATATTGAAAAGAAACTCCAAAAATGGCATAACGCAATTATATTAGAGCGAATGAAGGACGTTATCATCATAAAAGAAGAATTAGAAAGCATTCACTATATTAGTGCGTCTAACTATGCCATCTATTTTCAGCTTTTATTAGCCCGATACTTTATTTTATGTAAAAGCATTGAAAAAGCAGAGCGTATTATAAAACGGATTGAAAAAGATTCTCCTCCTATGTCAACTTATGAAAAGAACCTATTCCACCATGTCAGAGGAATATATTATTTAGTCCAATATACCCGTCTAGAAGATGTAAATAAACAAATTGCCTTACAAGAATTAAAGAAGGTTAATATAGAAGAATACGGAAATAAAGAATATTACTATCATCTAGGAACAGCCTATCATTGGACACGCTCTAAGGTTATGGCATATTTCTATGGTGAAAAAGCTTTTAGATACTTTAATAAAACAAATAATTATGCAAGGGCAATTTTGGCTGAATCCTTGATGCTAGTACAATTAAAAGACAGTACACAACTAGATTTTAAAGAAATTGTAAAAAGGTATGAGAGTTTAATAGAGCATAGCGAAGCTTTAGGCCTTTTAGATAAAAGAGGAATGATCTTACACAATTTAGGTCTAATGTACTTTTGGAAGCAAGACTTTAAAAATGCACATATTTTTTATAAAAAATCAGTTGAAGAAGCCGATAAACAATCATTACCTTATTTAAATCGTTTGTATAACTATCTAGATAATGCAGAGGAAGGTAAGCTTTTATTGACGAATGAATTGCTTAATGAAGCAAATGAAGGACTTGCCCTTTCAGAAAAGGCCACAAATAATTTATATAAGATCCTCTTTACTCTTCTAATTTTACGTTTTAACGAAAAATTTGATGAGTATTATGATTACATGGAACAAACTGCATATCCTTTCTTTAAGAATCACCATCATGTTACACATGCAATTAAATATGCAAAGTTGCTTTACAACTACTATGTCGAGACTAAACAGTATGAAAAGGCAGTTCATACTGCGGATATGTTTATTAATGGTAATTAGAGAATAATTAAAAATAGACAAAAAGGGACTAATTCAGATCGAATCTGTCCCTTTCAGTGCTTTTTAGAATCTATAAATCTAGTAAAATTAGTGTACAAGTAAGTCCTTCTCTAACTGATTGTATTCATCAGTAATTAAACTAATTAACTCGTTGTAATCTGATAATTCAGAATATTTTACGAGCAACTCTTCCACAGTATGATCTTGAAGGAAGTTTTGTAGTTCAACTGCTTCATGATCATCATTATTTTTATAGAATAAAGCAACTGCAATTGCTTTAACTAAAAAGGTAGGAGTTATTCCAAAATTTATTAATTCTCTAGCTGGCTTAATAAAACGGTCATTTGCTCCTAATTTACGAATTGGCGAACGAGCAACACGAGATAATTCATCTGAAATATATTCATTATCGAATCTACCTAATATTTTACTAATATAGGCAGTGTGTTCATCCGAATCAAAGTTATATTTTTTAACTAATAACTTACCCGTTTCATCTAAAATAGAACTAACAATATTTCTAATATTTTCATCAGAAATTGCTTCTTTAATCGTTTTATATCCATAAAAATTTCCTAAATATGCAGTTGCTGCATGTCCAGTGTTTACAGTAAATAGTTTTCTTTCAATATAAGGAAGCAAATCCTCTACATAAGTCACACCATTAATTGCTGGAACTTCTTCTATCATTTTTGATTGATCAATAACCCACTCATAAAAAGGTTCTACCGCTACTAATAATTTATCTTCGTGACTTTGAATTGGTACGATTCGATCTACAGCAGCATCCGGAAAACTGACCGACTGTTCAGTTTTTTTCTTCTGAGATTCAGTCATATTTAAATAAACTTCGTCTCTTAAAAAAGTACTTCCACCTATCATATTCTCACATGCAATTATATTTAACGATTTATCTGAATTCTCAACTCTCTCAATTAATCCCTCTGCAATTAGCTTTGCTATTTTAGGAAGAATTGTGGGACCCACTGCTGTTGTTACAATATCAGCCTGTACAATTGCTTTTGCTACTTCCCCTGGATCTTTTAGACTATTGATACCTCTTACATTAGTTATTTTTATTTTTTCTTGAGTACGATCTGCTAACATGACAGTATACGATTTCTTCTCATTCAGTTCATTAATAATCTCTTCGTTTACATCAACGAAGCAAATCTCATATCCTGCCTTGTGTAATAATTGTCCTATAAATCCTCTTCCAATATTACCTGCGCCAAAGTGTACGGCTAACATCTTACTCCTCCTCGCTAAACATTAAAATTAGTTCCTCTTTTGATGTGGCTGCGACCAATTTATGTACATTTTCTTCCTCTGAACAAAGGATCGCAATTTGAGATAACAGATCAAGATGCTCATTATCTTTGCCAGCAATACCAAATACTACCTTTACAATATTTCCGTTCCCAAAGTCTACTCCATTAGGAATTTGAAGAATTGAAATTCCAGATGAGATTACCTCTTGTTTTGACTCCTCAGTTCCGTGTGGAATCGCAATAAAGTTCCCCATATAAGTTGTTAAAGACTCTTCTCTTTCAATCATCTTCTCAATATAATTTTCTTTTACATAACCGTTTTTTACTAAGAGATTTCCCGCTAAACGAATAGCTTCATCTTTTGTTTTCACATCTACATTTAATAAAACATTATCTGTTGGTAATACTGTCTGAATCATTTCATAATCCCTCAATCCTTAAATCTTTTTTGTAAGTTGTCATAAAGTGCATAGCTTAATTTGCTATATATATCTGTATAGTTATTTGATGTAAAAATCCGTGTTGATTCTTCATCATCAATAATTGTTGAACTAATTGTGCTCAATACCTCTAATTGACCTGTTTGCATATCAACTGGAGCTAGTAATAATAATAATGTATTGATTTTTATTGACGAGTGGTCCATTGCTTTGACTACCATAGGCTCATGAAGCAAAAAGGATAAAAACACCGGTTGCATAACATATTCTGAACGACAATGATACAGTGCTATGCTAGTACCTGGTATCCCTAGACCACCCTTCTTTTCTCTTTCTGTGAGTTGATTAGTCACCTCAAAATAATCACCTATTAAACCTCTAACATTTGCCTGTTTGCATACTTCCAATAATAAAATAGATGAGGTTGGAATAAACGGTAATGAAATTGTCTCAAATGTATTCAATATATGGAGTACCGTTTCTGTGTACTGCTGAATAACTTCAAGATTTTGTTTAATTAATTTTGGCGTTTTTAGCTTTATCTGCTTTTTAAACTTTTTGTTGTGAAGCTTTCTTAGTAAAGTTGCTTCCGTTGTAAGAGAGTTACGTTTTATTTCATCTCGAATCTGTTCAGCCTCTTTCTTTGGCAATAAAGGATTTACGGTAATATATTTTTTTGAAAATCCCGGCATCTCAACTGTAGATAAAATAATGTCATATTGGTCAATTTGAATATTTCTTAAGTTCGCTAAAGACGATACTTCAATCTCCGTTATTTCTTTTATCTCTTTTTTGATTCGACTCGCTAGCATTTTAGAAGAACCGATCCCACTTGAACATAATACAAGCGCTCTTACCTCTTTACTGTTATCATAGATTACTTGAGATGAACCAAAATGTAGGACAAGATAAGCGATTTCCTCAGTTGGAAAAACAATCTTTGGAAAAGCTTCACTTAAACCTTCTTGAATGATCTTAAACATTGCAGGATAATCCTCTTGAATTTGACCTGCTAAAGGATTATTTGCATCTAGCTTTTTTTGAATTCGATAGATTGCTGGTTCAATATGAGTAATTAATCCTTCAAATAGGGCTTGGTCTTCTTCAAAATTTATTTCAAGTTCTTTAGATACATAATTGATTAACTTTTTTGAGCCTACAACCATCTCTGTACTACTCTCTTTTTGCCAATCATTTTTCTCTTGACGCTGCCTTGCACCTAATAAATGCATCGTAATATACCCTTTTTCAGCAATTGGAATATTAACTTGAAACACTTCTTCTAATTCAATAACAATCTGACTTGCGATAATAAATTCTTTAGAGATACTTAATTCCTCAAGAACCTCTTGATCTATTTGTATTACTTCACCTTGAATAATTCTTTCTATGGCTAAAGATAAGTGAATTGTAAATGTCATAAATGCACTATCAGCTAGAGAATAAGGTAATTGTTGTTCAATATCTCGAATCATTTTTCCAATCATGGTGAGTTTTTCTAGTTTTATTATTTCTAATAATCCATTTGAGAATCTAGTCTTTGACTCATACTCATCTTCCACTACAGATAAAAACTCATATTCATTTAATTGCTGTGCGATTAGATGTCCTAGGGCTTTTCTTTTTTTTCGTTCCGAACCAAGTAAGGCAATGCCATAACCTTTCTTTCTTATTAGATTCAAATCGAAGTCTTTTAACCATTCTTCTACTTTATTGAGATCATTACTAACTGTAGCAACGGTGACATGCAAATCATTTGCTAGTGAGCTTAGTTTAATAGATTCTGGTTCTTTTAATAACGAACATAGAATTAACTCTTGTCTTTCTTTTTGAGTAAACTCTTGCCCACTTTTTAATATTGCAATTTGAAGCTCATTTTTTTGCTCAGGTGTCCCTTCAATATACATTCCGACACCTAATACCTTTTTTAAGAAAAGACTATGAGCTGAGGCAATACTTTCAACTCCTTTTAGTTCCCGTTGCACGGTTCGGCTACTAACATTTAAACTCTCAGCAATTTCTTGAACATTGATTCCGTCTGGATGATCCAACAACAAATTAATGATTTCTCTTTCTCTTGCTGATATATGCATTTACATACCTCTTTAAATTTTTATTATTTTATTAAAGAATTCACTAATTCATCATACTTTGGACTGTTTAAGAAGTTCTCTACTGAGATATGAACTGCATTCGGTACTTTTGCCTTTGCTCGATCAGTTAAATCTTTATGAGTTATGACAACATCTACATCACTTGGTAAATTATTAATTGCTACATTCGTAACCTCTAATTCTAGTCCCTCTGTTTTTACCTTTTTGCGTAATATTGATGCTCCCATGGCACTGGATCCCATTCCAGCATCGCATGCAAAAATAATCTTTTTAACTTCTTTATTAATACCAAGGGAACTTGCTACCTCTTTTTCAGTCTGTAATAAACTAGCTACTTTACTTTCTTTACCTTTTAATTCTTGTGTTTTTTGAGCTGCACTTTCTAAATCTTCATCTGATGCAACCGACTTAGATGATTTCAGTACTACAACTGAAACTATAAACGAAACGGCTGTTGCAACAAATACGCCTGCAAGAATTGGTAAGTATCCTCCTTTTGGAGCCATTGCTAATATTGCAATAATACTACCTGGTGAAGCTGCTGCTACTAGACCTGCGCCAAATATATTAAAAGTAAATGTACCAGCCACACCACCAGCGATAACGGACAAGATTAACAAAGGTCTCATTAAGATATAAGGGAAATAAATCTCATGAATCCCACCTAGAAAATGGATAATCACTGCCCCTGGTGCTGTTTGTTTAGCCGTTCCTTTTCCAAATATCATATATGCTAGTAGTACGCCTAAGCCCGGTCCTGGATTGGCTTCTAGTAAGAATAAAAGTGACTTTCCAGCTGATTTTGCTTGTTCAAGACCAATTGGACTTAAAATTCCATGGTTAATCGCATTGTTTAAAAATAAGATTTTTGCTGGTTCAATAAATATGTTTGCCAGTGGAATAACGTTTGCTTTTATCATCATATCTACACCGTTAGCTAATGCTTCTGTTAGTGTCGAAACAACTGGATTAACACCTATTAAACCAATTATTGCTAATATTGCTCCTAAAATACCCGCTGAGAAATTATTAACTAACATCTCAAATCCTGACTTAACTTTTCCTTGTATAGCTTGGTCAAATTTCTTAATAGCCAAACCGCCAAGTGGTCCCATAATCATAGCTCCTAAGAACATCGGCATCTCTGCACCAACAATTACCCCCATTGTTGCAATCGCACCAACAACTCCACCTCGAATATCATGGACCATTCTTCCGCCAGTAAAACCAATTAGCAAAGGTAATAGGTAAGTAATCATAGGTCCTACTAATACAGCTAATTTTGCATTAGGTATCCAACCTGTTGGGATAAACAATGCAGTTATTAACCCCCATGCAATAAAAGCACCAATGTTTGGCATTACCATACCGCTTAAAAAGCTACCAAAGCGTTGTATTTTTACCTTTATATTATTATTTTTACCTGTATTCAAATTTTTACCTCCTTTATGAAGCTTCTACTTAAATGATAAAACGCTTACAGTATCAATACAATGAAATGAATATTCGTATTTGTCGCTTACTAATGTGACAAAATTTAAAAGGGCTAAAAAAAGAAATAACCTTTTTCTATAATATCTACTTTTAATAGAATGCTAAATTTCATCAACCTGAGCAATAGGTCTCTAATCACACTCAAAAAAATGACATTCTACCTACAAAAACACCCCTACATCAGACACATAATCGGTATAAATAATAGAAATAAAAAAGGAACATATTCAAGTTATGAATATGTTCCTTTTAATTTTATAATGTAGAAATTAAAGCTTCCAACCTACAACTCTTATCCGACCTGTCCACTATATTTAGATTCTTCTTCTGGGAATAAAAATCCTAACTCATGGTGTTCACCTTCATAAACTGAAGATTGAGTTATACGGATTTCAGAATTCAAATCAACTACTTCCAATTTACAGTATGCACGATTAATTTGTAGCGCTTCATAAAACTCATTAACAGTAGAGACATTTTGTCCATTTACTTTTGTAATGCTTTCGCCTACTTTAATGTTCATTTTATCTGCTACAGAGTTTGGTAGAATTCCTAAAACAATTAGGCCCGTTGATTTTACTGTAAAGTATGATGGTGTATTAATATCTCTATTTTTATGAATATAGTTTATAGCCTCTCGTCCCACTACTGCAACTGCTACAGCTATAAATGCTACAAAACCAATAAAGTAACTTACTATACCACCTACACAAACTATAATTGCTAAAGCCACTATTTGTTTACCAACAAGCTTAATTGATTCCTTTGGTAGCATCCCTTGAATTAACTGGTAAAATCCAATTCCAAATGGTACACAAAGAATGGAATAGCCACTATCACCTAAAGCAAGTGTAGGCCACCATGAATAATCACTAACGATCGAACCACTTGGTATCAGTAAAAATAATGGCACCATCCATAACCTATTTGCCTCATGTGCCCCTACTCTTTTTCCACGTTTACTCTCAATAAATAAAGGAGTTGTATGATTTGCAGCATTACGTTGAACTAAAATTCCTTCAGCCAATAAAAGTAAAGCCAATAGAATCGTTATAGCAGGAAGCATCGCATTCAGATCATTAGGTATAAAGTTTTTCAACAAAGGTAATGAATCTTGCCCTCTATTTAGTAATGGAAGTGCTACTAATGCTAGTCCAAAAAGATAAGCAGGAGACATCCATCTGAATTGCAAAATAAGTGCACTAATGATCGTTAATACACTTAGTAAATAAACCATTTCAATCGGAATGGTAATTCCAGCTACCAATGTGATAACTGAAAGAATTAATCCAATCAGTAATCCATACCCTAATGAAGTTTTCCACTCGAACGTTACATTAAAATTTCGAACCGAAAAATGCTTACGTTCTCTTTTTACACGTAAATTGCCACAGAAAATTGATGCGATGAAAAATATATAAGTAAATGGATTTAAAAATAGTTTACCGAATCCAACTAATAGTTCAGATAATAAATTTGACCACATAACATTCACCACCTTTTTCTATAATAGATTGATATACTTATGTTATCGGTTTATTAATGTTTTTTCAAAGAGAATATGCTACAAAACAATAAAAAAAGCACACTTCTCCATAAAGTGTACTTTCGACATACTAAACTAAAACTCCTGCATGGATTGTAATTTCAAATCTATTTCCCGGGAATTATGTCAAAAGAGGACGAAATAAAGTTCGCCCTTGGACTGGACTTTGTCTATATACAAAGAGGACAATACGATATTGTCCTCTTTGTGTATTATTATTGAGCTACCATATCTAAAGCTTTTTCTAACTGAAGATCATTCTTTTCATCTTTAATTTTATCAATTAATGATGATTCAAGTTTTTCTGAAGTTAGAGGATCAATCTCACCGTTAACAGTAATTCCAACAGCTTTTTGATAGTTTTTAACTGCTGTCTCAGTTTGCTTGCTGAAATATCCATCTTTACGGCCTGGGTCGTATCCTAAACCTTTTAACATGATTTGCGCTTGTTTAATATTTTCATCATTGTCATCAAACTTAAATGTTTTCTTTTTATCAATTGGTGTAGCGTAGAAATAATCAGGTTGTTTCACAGCAACATCTGGTTTAATACCTTTTTTGTGAATCCAAGTACCATCTGGAGTTAACCATTTAAATTGCGTTAACTTAATATTGCTACCATCTTTGAAATCTAATGTAGATTGTACAGTACCTTTACCATAAGATTTTTCCCCAATTAATTCATAATGTCCTGCTTCACTTAATGCCGCTGCTAAAATTTCAGCCGCAGATGCACTTCCTTTATCAATTAATACATCAATTGGATATGGTTTCGCTTTATTTAATTTAGTATAATACTTTTCACGTTGGCCATTTCTATTTTCAACTTGTAAATATGGCTCACTTTTTACAACTAATTCTTCTAAAACGCCTTCTACAGCTTGTAAGTACCCACCAGGATTTCCTCGAACGTCAATTGTTAATCCTTGGATATTTTGATCCTCTAGCTTTTTCAATTCTTTCTTGAACTCGTCTGCTGTTTTTTCATTAAACGAAGTAATATGAATATAACCTATTTTTTCGTTATTTACGTCTTTTACTGAACTAAATACTGTATACATTGGAATATCATCGCGTTTAATTGTAAATTTAATTGGATCCGGAACTCCTGGACGTTGTATTTCAATCGTAACATTTGTTCCTTTTTTACCACGGATTTTTAACACTGCATCATATTGAGATAAACCTTTTACACTTTTGCCATCAACTGATAAAATTTCATCCTTTGGTTTCAGACCAGCTTTTTCCGCAGGAGAGTTCTTAATTGGTGATACAATAATTAACTTTTCACCATCTTTAGAAACTTCCGCTCCAATTCCTTGGAAAGAAGAACCTAATGATTCATGGAATTGTTTAGCTGTCTTTCCATCCATATAAGTAGAAAACGGATCATCTAAAGTTGTTACCATCCCCTGGATCGCACCTTCAGTTAATTTATCAGGATCAATCTTTTTTACATATTGATTTGCAATAATTTCGTAAGCTTTTTGTATTTTAGCAATATTTTCATCTTCTGAAGCCTTTACTTCTTTACTCTCAGAGAATTTCGAAACGATTGTACTTGTACCATCATTAAATGCAAATGTACCTACCCCCATACCAACAACAAATGTTGCTGTTGCAAGTAAAGCCGTTGTTTTACGATTCATACAGAACCTCCTATTTTTCGTTCCAAAGGGAACGTACCAATCTATTAAATAGTGTATGTACTTGAAAAAGCATCACACAGACGTGCGATGCCATTTCTGTTCTATTATATGATAAGCCTGTATCACTTATGTTTGCAAGTAGAACACGATTTAATAAATTTTTATTAGAAGAGTTTAATTTATTTTGGTAGATGTTGTAAGTATGGCGTTAGGTTAATACCTAATTTAGCCGCAAGTCTCTCACCTAACTTTGCATCTGCACGATAGAAGTTACAAACTGCACGAAGCTTAATTTTTTCATCTACACCTGCTAGATCAGCACTAATATTTTTAATAACAGCATCCTGCTCCGTTTTACTATATCTATTCCACACTTCCCCTGCTTGGCCGAAGTCATTTGTTTTTTCTATTTTTTTGCGCTCAGAAACACCACTTAATGGTTGAGCTACTTCAACATAATCGGCATCCTCTTTTGGTGTATCCGAGTAGCTATTTGGCTCAAAGTTAATATGATGTGTTTGCTGACTAAAAGGCATATGACCATCACGTTGACCATTCGCTACTTTCGCAAAAGGACAATTAATTGGAAGTTGTAAATAATTTGCCCCAATACGATATCTTTGGGTATCTGAATAAGAGAATAATCTTCCTTGTAGTAACTTATCCTCAGATGGTAATATACCAGGAACTAGCACACCTGGATTAAATCCAACTGATTCAGTTTCTGCAAAAATATTTTCAGGGTTTCGATTAAGGACCATCGTTCCGACAAATTGTCGAGGAATCACATCTTCAAACCAATCTTTTGTAGGATCTAATGGATCAAAATCGAAATCATCCATATCTGCAGGATTTAATACTTGTACATATAAGTCCCATTCTGGAAAATCTCCGTTTTCAATTGAATCGTATAAATCACGGCTTGCATGATTAAAGTCTATACCTTGAACTTCACTAGCTTCTTCCATTGAAAGATTTTGAATTCCTTGCTTTGGTACCCAACGATGTTTTATATAAACAGTATTTCCATATTCATTTACCCATTTATATGCGTGAACACTTGAACCTCTCATTTGACGATAGTTAGCTGGAATACCTTCATCAGAAAATACATGTAATAACATATTTGTTGACTCAGGTGTTAGAGACATGAAATCCCAATATCTGTTAGGTGTTTGTAGATTAGTCCTTGGATCAGGCTTTAATGAATGAACCATATCGGGGAATTTCATTGCATCACGAATAAAGAATATAGGAAGATTATTACCTACAAAATCATAGTTACCATCTTCAGTATAGAATTTTACAGCAAATCCACGAGGATCACGTAATGTTTCAGGAGAATGTAATCCATGAATAACGGTTGAGAAACGAGCAAATACTGGTGTTTCTGTTCCGGCATCTTGTAAAAACTTAGCTTTCGTATATTTTTTCATACTATTTTTAGTTATGAAAACACCATGTGCGCCGGCTCCACGTGCATGCACAACACGCTCAGGTACTCTTTCACGATCAAAATGAGCTAGTTTTTCGATTAATTGATAATCCTCTAATAAAGTTGGACCTCTACGTCCCGCTGTAAGTGAATTTTGATTATCTCCAATTGGCACACCTTGATTCGTTGTTAGTCGATTATTTGTCATATCATTTCTCCTTAATTATAATTATTATAATCTAGTAATAATTATATAATAGTCTAACTTATAATGAAAATCAATATCAAATTATAATTATTATAATCTAGGTATCAATATGATTGAATTTAATTTCCTCTTAACTTAAGTAGGTATAAATTGTAGTTTTATAAATTAATTGAGATTTATAAAACAAAAATAAAGAAAAAAACCTATCCTAGTGTTTTAGGATAGGTTTTTAGTAAATTAAAAATTAATATATTTCATAGGATCTACTGCATTTGATTTAGCATAATTCCATTCACCTTTATGTAATTCAAAGTGTAAATGTTGTCCAGTAGAATGACCTGAATTTCCCATATAACCAATTTGCATACCTTTTGAAACAGTTTGTCCAGTTGATACATTAAAACTAGCCAAGTGAGCATATACTGTTGTCCATACTTGTCCATCAATATTATGTGTAATAAATACACAATTTCCATAAGAAGATGAGACATAAGCACGAATTACAACCCCATCGCCTGCTGCTACAACTGGTACAGTTCCCGCTGAGGCAATATCAACACCTTCATGGAACTCTCCACCCTCAAATGAACGTTGTCCAAATCCAGAAGAGACATAACCATTTGCTGGTCTTGTAAAGTTGCCACTAGACACGGTTGGTGTATTATCAGAACTACCGGCACTATCTGAATTACTAGAATTACCTGAACCACTTGAGCTTCCAGATCCACTTGAATGACTTGTACTTGTAGATGTCTTTTTACTTTTTGCAGCAGCTTCTGCTTTACGTTTAGCCTCTGCTTTACGTCTAGCTTCTGCCGCAGCTCTTTCAGCAGCTTGTTTCTTAGCGATTTCAAGAGCTTTTTGCATTGCAGCCTGCTGACTTGCTAATAATTGATCTTGTTCCTTTAAATCTAAAACATCTTCATGAGCTTCACTTTCTTTAGCTTTTAATGAAGCCATTAATTTGTTCTTTTCGCTAACCTGACTTGCAAGTTGATTATTTAGACTCTTTAAGTTCGCTAAATCTCTTTCGATTTTTGCTTGTTTTATAGTCAAATCATCTTTTTTAGCACTAACTTCTTTTAAGTCCAAGTTTTGCTGGTTAATTATGTCCTCGTCAGCCTTCATAATAATTTGTACGGCACTCATTCGTTGAATTAAATCTCCGAAACTATTAGCACCTAAAATGACATCAATGTATGATACCATTCCACCAGCTTTTTGAAGAGAACGCATACGGTTTTTCAATAATTCTTCACGAGATTTAATGCGTTCTTCAATAAACTTAATTTCTTCCTTTAGTTTTGAAATTTGCTTTTTCCCATCACTAACTGCATCTTCAGTTTGGTTAACTTTCTGCTTAGTCAGTTTCATCCGAGCATCAAGTTTTTCAAGCTCCGCAACAACTTCTTGCTGGTCATGCTTTATATCAGCAATTTTGTTGTTTGTTGCATCAGTCTTATCCTGAACTTCACTACGCTTCTTTTTAATGCGGTCAATTTCTGATTGGTATTTACTTTCAGCAAAAGAAACGGATGGGATAGCACCGACTATGAAAGTACTGCATAACATAATCGTTATTACTTTCGATGATTTTCTCTTACTCATCTAAGATCCCTCCTTATATGTATATAGAAAAGCCCTAGTACCTGTATCAACTCAGACAGACGTTAAATTGGGAACTAGAGCTTATCAATCGAATTACACTATTAAAACAATAGAACTACAAATGAAAAAATTTATCTTATTTACGTAAAAACTTACGAATTGACATGACAGAACCCCACATCCCGATTATTGCACCAATAGCTATTAATATTGCAGATAGCTGGTACACAAACGGTGAAAATGGCAATAATGTAAACATTGTTCCTGCTAATTTTGGCATTAGCATATTATAAATGACTTTATAGCCAGTTAATAGTAAAACAATCGGAATAACCGATCCTAACACACCTAGCAGTAAACCTTCTATTAAGAACGGCCAACGAATAAAGTTATTAGTTGCCCCTACTAATCTCATAATCTCAATTTCACGTCGTCTTGCCATGATCGTTATTTTGATAGTATTAGAGATTAAGAACATCGCAGTAAATAATAGTCCGAAAATCAGTACTAAACCGATATTGCGACCTACCGAAACTGCATTAAATAATTTTTGAACCTGTTTTTTACCATAGATTACTTCATCAATATATTTTAAGCCTTCAATTTTTTTGGCTACTGGTGCGATTTGTTCTGGAGAATCCGTTTTAACAATATACGTATCATTTAATGGATTTTGCTGTTCAAACAGTTTGAATGCTTTTCCATCTTCTCCCATACTTTTGATTAGATTGTTTAATTCTTGATCTTTCGACGAGAACTTTACAGTAGTTACATGATCTAATTTTTTGATTTCTTCTTTTAAAGTAGCTTGTTGCTCTTTGTTTGCTGTTAAATCAACTAAAACACGTACCTCTACATCTTTTTCTAAAGTTGTTCCAATGTGATTAACATTCATAATTACGGTTAAAAATACGCCAACAAGCATTAAAGTAACTGCAACAGCACTTATCGATGCAAACGTCATCCAACCATTTCGTTTTAAACTACGTAAACCCTCACGAACATGTCTTCTTGCAGTTCTAGCTTTCATAACCGTACACTCCTCTCGCTTGGTCGCGTACAATTTTTCCAGCTTCAATTGCAATTACTCGTCGCTTGATCGTATTTACGATATCTTTATTATGAGTTGCCATTACTATAGTTGTTCCACGATCATTGATTTCTTTAAATATATCCATAATCTCCCATGTAGTTTCAGGGTCTAGGTTACCCGTTGGCTCATCGGCGATCACTACTTGTGGTTTATTTACAATAGAACGAGCAATCGAAACACGTTGCTGTTCACCACCAGAAAGCTCTGTTGGTAAAAATCGAGCTTTATGTTTTAACTTAACAAGGTCAAGTACTTCCATAACTCTCTTCTTTATTGTTTTCGGGTTTTCTTCAATAACTTCAAGTGCAAATGCAATATTTTCATAAACTGATAAAGTCGGTAATAATTTATAGTCTTGGAAAACTACTCCAATATTTCTACGTAATAAAGGAACTTTTTTATCCTTCATATGGCTTAAATCCATTCCATTAATTAAGATTGCACCCTTTGATGGTTTTTCTTCGCGATACATCATTTTAATGAATGTCGACTTTCCGGCACCACTCGGGCCCACGACATACACAAATTCACCTTGGCGAATTTTTACATTAATACCATCTACCGCAAGAACACCATTAGGATAAGTCTTATAAACATCTTTTAACTCAATCATGACATTCTCCTTAATTTTTGTTCCGTTTTCTTCTATCAAACTATAAGATCCATTCTGGATGAAATTATAATTAACTTAACTTTACTTGATCTTGATCTTATTATTTCGCCTGCTATTTACATATTTCGATAATTTCAGCTAAGCTCCTCTATTATACCACTTAAAAAATGTCAAAATTGATAAATTTATGTTACATTTTAATAATAGGCTAGATTTTTTCCGAACGATTTATGGGTTTGTTTAACAAATTATGGCAAAATGTAACTAAAATGAAAAGAAACAGACCTTTTCTAATTAACAGAAAATTGTCTGTTTCTTTAATTCTTTTCGATAGAAAACATTTTATTTTTTAGTCGCAAGCCATTTCGCTACACTTTTCGCGTCATTTCCTTGAACAACTCCGCTAGGCATTGAACCTCTACCATCATGGATAATATTTTCTATTTCTTTTTCAGAATATTTCGCTCCGACCTTTTTTAAGCTTGGTCCAATTATACCTTCTAATTCTCCACCATGGCAGCTAGCACAGCTTTGTTTAAATAGCTTTTCCCCATTAGCAACTGAAACCGGCTCACCTGAATCATTATTTTTACTTGTATCATTATTTGAACCACATGCTGTAATCGTTAACAGCATACCACCAGTTATAAAAGCAAGAAGTAGCTTTTTCACAAAAATCATCGCCCCTTTAAAAATCCCATAACTATAGTCTACTACTAATGAAAATATTTATTTTACCTTTTTATGTCAAATTTGTGAAACCTTCTCCAAGAACTTCTGTTGCATCTACAACTGTAATGAAAGCATTTCGATCAACTGTCCGAACGATATCACGTAGAGAAGAAAATTCAGTTTGATCAAGTACACACATTAATACTAAACGGTCTTCATTTGTATATCCACCAACACCAGTTAGTTTTGTAACTCCACGATCTAATTGGTGAACAATTGCCGTTGTTACAGGCTCCACTTCTGAAGTAATAATAAGTGCCATTTTTGATCTAGCAAGACCAATTTGAACTAAATCAATTGTTTTACTCGTAACAAAAAGTGCAATTAGTGCATACATACCACTTTCAAGATTAAACACGATTGCAGATGTAAGAACAATTAATCCGTCAATAAAGGCTACACAAATCCCAAGTGATAAACCAGTATATTTATGAACAATTTGAGCTGCTAAATCTGTTCCACCAGTAGATGCTTTACCACGGAACACGATTCCTAGACCTAAACCAATAAATAGTCCACCAAAAATTGATGCTAAAAGTGGATTATCAGTTGCAGGTTTTATATTGTATAAATCAACTAAATAAACAACAAGTGGAATAAAGATTGTTCCAACTAATGTTTTAGCGCCAAATTGTCTACCTAAGAAAAAGACACCTGCTATAAATAAAGGAATATTAAATGCCCATTGTACAAATGCAGGATTAAATCCCATTGTACTCTTTAGAATTGTCGAAATACCACTTACCCCACCAGAAGCAATATGATTTGGTAATAAAAACACACAAAACGCGACAGCAATGATTGCAGAACCAATTAATACAAAAAAGTACTCAAAAAACGTTTTTCCCCACCCTACAGTTAGAGCAGTAGAATATCTGACCTTTTTCAAACTTATCCCCCTCAAAATTTCTCACTTACAGACAACTTTTCTATTTTATATCCTTTATATCGGATACTCTCTCTATTTTTTATTATGAAAAAAACAATAAGATTTAATTACATATAAACAAAATTTACTTTCTTCTATTTGTAAAACAACTTAAAAATAAATATGATTCATGTAACTCCTTCACATTAGTAAGGTAAAATCCTTATTAATCCTCTAAAGAAAAAAAGCTCAAAAGAATAACATCTCCATAATTAGAAGATGTCCGTTTAGACAAAGTCCAAAAAACTTGATGATCAGACTAATTGCAAGTGTTTGGCAGGCAGTCTGGTAGATGTTCTAGGTTAAAAGATGGATTTACAGCTAACGAACTGATAAAATATACCCCTTTTGTCCCCAAAGATTAGGGCTGGTAAGAAAGAAGTTTCCCCCAATCTTATCAGCCCATTTTTCAACATTAAATCTTAGAACGTAAGTAAGCATCAATAAATGGATCAAGATCTCCATCCATTACTGCATGTACATTACCAACCTCTGTGTTTGTTCGATGATCTTTAACCATTGAGTATGGATGGAAAACATATGAACGAATTTGACTTCCCCAGCCAATTTCTTTTTGTTCTCCACGGATTTCATCTAGTTGAGCTTGTTGCTCTTCTATTTTACGTTGATATAGTTTTGCTTTTAACATTTTCATTGCATGTTCACGGTTTTTAATTTGTGAACGCTCTGTTTGACATGTTACTACAGTGTTAGTTGGAACATGTGTAATACGTACTGCTGAGTCAGTTGTATTAATGTGCTGACCACCGGCTCCACTTGCACGATACGTATCAATCTTTAAATCTTCTGTACGAATATCGATTTCAATTTCTTCATTGAACTCAGGCATTACTTCGCAAGAAACGAAAGAAGTATGACGACGACCTGATGAATCGAATGGAGAGATACGTACTAAACGATGAACGCCTTTTTCTGCTTTTAAATAGCCATAAGCATTATGGCCTTTAATTGCTAAAGTTACGCTCTTAATACCAGCCTCATCTCCAGGTAGATAATCTAAAGTTTCAACTTTAAATCCACGTTTTTCAGCCCATCTAGTATACATACGTAATAACATTGAACCCCAATCTTGAGACTCGGTTCCACCTGCTCCTGGGTGAAGCTCAAGAATTGCATTATTTTTATCATATGGCTCGCTTAATAATAATTGAAGTTCAAAATCATTCAGCTTTCCAGTTAAAGATTTTACTTCAGTTACTAGTTCTTCAAATAGTTCATCGTCATTTTCTTCTTTAACTAACTCATATGTTACTTCAAGATTCTCATATCCATCATTTAAATCATTGAATTCATTAATGACTTCTTTTAAACCATTTACTTCACTTATTACTACTTGTGCAGCTTTTTGATCATCCCAAAAATCTGGCTCTGACATAAACGCTTCAAGCTCATCTAGTCTTGCTTGTTTTGTTTCGACGTCAAAGAGACCCCCTAAATGCTTGAAGGCGTTTCGCCATCTTTTCTAGTTCTTGCTTTACTTCTACTAATTCCATTACATAACACCTCGATTAAATTTTACGAACAATAAAAAGCAGGTAAAGACAAGTAGTGAAGTAAGAATAACCTTTGAAGGTTACTCTTCTTTCCTAATAACTACTTGCCCTTGCCCCTTTTCATATAGTTTCTATTTTATTAGATTCCTTTACCGTGGCAGTTTTTATACTTCTTACCTGATCCACAAGGACAATCTTCATTACGGCCAGTTTCTTCGCCTTTTACGATTGGTTTTTTCTTTACTTCACCATCACCATCATTACTTACATGAATTGCATCGCCTTGTATAGCTTCACGCTCTACATCAGCTTCAATTTCAGCTTTCATAATAATGCGAGATACTTCTTCTTCAATTGAAGCAATCATCTCTTCAAACATTGCGAAGCCTTCCATTTGATATTCACGTAGTGGATCAATTTGTGCATATGCACGTAAATGGATTCCTTCACGAAGTTGATCCATTGAATCGATATGAGCCATCCACTTGTTATCAACAGTACGTAATAATACAACTTTTTCAAACTCACGCATTTGTTCAATTGGTAAAGCTACCTGTTTTTCTTCGTAACGCTCGAATACTGTTTTTTGAATTAATTCAACCATTTCATCCGGTTCAATTACACGTAATTGATCAACTGTGATTTCATCTTCATTTAATAAGTTTGCTTCTAAGAAATCAATGATTCCTTCTAAATTCCACTCTTCTTGAAGCTGCTCGTTTGGAGTATGAGCTTGAACTACTCTGTTAATAGTACCTTCAATCATATTCTTAACGATTGGTTGTAAATCATTTGAATCAATAACTTCAGAACGTTGAGCATAAATAACTTCACGTTGTTGACGTAATACATCATCATATTGAAGTAATTGTTTACGAGCATCAAAGTTATTACCCTCTACTCGTTTTTGTGCAGATTCAACTGCACGAGAAACCATTTTACTTTCAATCGGTTGAGAATCATCTAATCCTAAACGGTCCATCATAACTGATAAATTTTCTGAACCAAAACGACGCATTAATTCATCTTCCATTGATAAATAGAAAGTTGTCACACCAGGGTCACCTTGACGACCAGAACGACCACGTAACTGATTATCAATACGACGGCTTTCATGACGCTCTGTACCAATAACAGCTAATCCGCCAAGCTCACGAATACCTTCACCTAATTTAATATCTGTACCACGACCAGCCATGTTTGTCGCAATAGTAACTGCACCACGGTGACCAGCTAATGCGATAATATCAGCCTCGCGTTCATGGTTTTTCGCATTTAATACTTCGTGTTTAACACCTTTACGTTTTAACAATTGAGATATTAACTCTGAAGTCTCGATCGCAACTGTACCAACTAGAACTGGTTGCCCAGCTTTGTGACGTTCAACGATTTCATCAACAACAGCATTAAATTTACCAGTCATTGTTTTGTATACTAGATCAGGTTTATCCATACGAGCGATTGGTCTGTTCGTAGGAATAACTAGAACATTCATATTGTAAATATTACGGAATTCTTCTTCCTCAGTTTTAGCTGTACCTGTCATACCCGAAAGTTTTTTGTACATACGGAAGTAGTTTTGGAAAGTAATTGTAGCAAGCGTCATACTTTCATTTTGAATTTTTAATCCTTCTTTAGCTTCAATCGCTTGGTGAAGACCTTCACTGTAACGGCGGCCTTTCATTAAACGACCAGTAAATTGGTCAACGATTACAATTTCACCATCTTGAACTACATAATCTACATCATGAGTCATCGTAACGTGAGCACGTAATGCCTGAGTAATATGATGGTTTAAGTTAACATTTTTCAAATCAAATAGGTTTTCAACGCCAAAAGCTTTTTCTGCACGTGAAATACCATCTTCAGTTAATAAAACTGATTTTGTTTTTACATCGTACGTATAATCTTTGTCTAGCTTAAGCATTCCAACAAATGCATTCGCTGCAATATATGATTGTGCAGACTGTTTTGCTTGTCCAGAAATAATTAATGGAGTACGTGCTTCGTCAATTAAAATTGAGTCAACCTCATCGATAATAGCATAGTTTAGTGGACGTTGAACTCGTTGTTCAGCGTATACAACCATGTTATCACGTAAATAGTCAAATCCTAATTCATTATTTGTACTATACGTAATATCACAAGCATATGCTTCACGCTTTTCATCTGGTTCCATACTATTTAAATTTAGACCAACAGTAAGTCCCAAGAACTCATATAATTGACCCATCTCACGAGCATCACGACTAGCTAAGTATTCATTGACTGTAACAACGTGAACACCTTCGCTACTTAATGCATTTAAGTAAACAGGTAAAGTGGAAGTTAAAGTTTTACCTTCCCCAGTTTTCATTTCTGAAATATTACCTTCATGTAAGGAAATTCCACCTAATAACTGTACAGGATATGGAGTCATACCAAGCACACGAGTAGCACCTTCACGAACAACGGCAAATGCTTCAACTAAAATATCATCAAGAGTTTCACCTTTTTGGATACGCTCTTTAAATTCAAATGTTTTACCTCTAAGTTCATCATCAGATAATTTTGCATACTGATCCTGTAAAGATAACACTTGATCAACTTGTTTTTGCATTTTATTTAATTGTCGCTGATTAAGATCAAAAACCTTTTTTATCATTCCAAGCATTCGTAACGCTCCTCTATTATAAAGTCATAAACTAAAATGTCATTAAGTTAGTAGATACTATTTCTAATTTTATCATTAAATGAAGATACGTGACAACCTTATGTCGAGATTGTTCTATTAGAATTAATTAATATTTTAGAAAATAAGCAAAAAAGGACTAAGCTAATTGTTCAGCTCAGTCCTTTTATTATTATTTTATTAATTTTTATTTGGCTTCAATTAAACCATAACGCCCATCTTTTCTAGCGTAAACGATGTTCGTTTTATTTGTTTCACCGTTTAAGAATACAAAGAAGTTATGACCTAACATATTCATTTGTAGCACTGCTTCTTCTGCATCCATAGGTTTTAAATCAAATTGCTTTGTTCGAACTAACTCAATATCATTTTCGTGTTCTTCTACTGCTACAGCTGATTCAGTAGTTGATGGTGCAAACATGAATTTTAATGATCCTTTTTCTCTTAACTTGCGATTTACTTTTGTTTTGTGTTTTCTAATTTGACGATCTAGTTTATCAATAACTAAATCGACAGCTGCATACAAATCTGAATGCTCTTCTTCTGCACGTAATAACATATACGTTCCAGGAATAGTTACTTCAATTCTTTGCTTGTCGTGGAATACCTTAGCATTAACTCTCGCCGTTAACTCTTCGTCAAAATAACGATCAAATCGCGATAATTTTTTATCTACGTAATCACGAATTGCTGGAGTAATTTCAATATTTTCGCCTCGGATGTTTAGCATCATATGGGTTTCCTCCTTCATCAAGCTCCAAAAATGAAAGCTGTCATACTTATATTCTACACCTCTATCTCAATTTCCTCCTTGAAATATTTGTCAAATATGAGAAAACTCTGTGTCCATTTTTTGAACTTTTATGGTTTATATCTGATTATATTTTTATAATAATTTAAAGATACTTAAAAATTTTCCAAAACAAACAAAGGCTTACTCAAATGAGTAAGCCTTCGTGGTCCGAATCTATATAAGCAAATACTTACTTATTAACGGAAAAAATTAAATTTTAGTCACATTAGCAGCTTGAGGTCCACGGTTACCTTCAACGATTTCGAAGCTAACTGCTTGGCCTTCTTCTAAAGATTTGTAACCTTCTGCGTTGATAGCTGAGAAATGTACGAATACATCGTCTCCATCTTCACGCTCGATAAATCCAAAACCTTTTTCTGCATTAAACCATTTTACTTTACCTTGCATTCAAATCCATTCCCTTCAGTCGAAAACTTGTGAATCTTCTCCACATTTCAACTATACATCATAAAACTAGGGCAAGTCAAAAGTAGCTTATCGCCTTTTTTTTCACGAATTCGACAAATAACGAAAAATTCTAATTATTTCCCTACCTATCTTATTCGCTTACCTTTTGACTTGTCCTATTATTTTTTTCCTATTTTTATAAAAAGTAAATTTATGCCATTTTTCCTGCAAAGTTTTTTTCTTCTATAAAAAACTTTACTATACCTTAAATCTATAAGGTACAGTAGTTACAATAACACTTCGTTTATGAAGTAAATACGCTCTTAGTAATAAGCTTGATTGATTATGTAAAACATTATGCCAATTTTTTCTCGTAATAAACTGTGGTATTAAAACTGTAATTTCAAAGCCTTGTGCATGAGCTTTAGCTTCCATTTCATCTATTACTTTTAAAAGAGGTCTAGTGATTTCTCGATACTCAGAATGTTCAACAATTAGTTTTACGTTAGGGTTCCAAGCTTCCCATTTTTCTCTCATTTGCTCTTCACTTTCTTTATCAAAAGAAATGTAAACAGCATAGACTTCATCAGCAATTCCTTGAGCATATTGCATTGTACGTTCAACTACTTTTGTGATCCCAGCGACAGGAACTACCATGATATTTCCACTAATTTTTTCAGGAATATCATTGTTTAATCGTAATTGGTCACCTACTGCTTCATAATGCTTACGAATTCTTAAGAATAGAATAACAATCAAAGGTAAGAAAACAAATATTGACCAAACTTGATTTAACTTAGTAGTTAAGAAAATAATCGAAACTGTTGCTGAGATAAATGCCCCAACAAAGTTGGCAGTTAATTTCGGTAACCAGCCAGCCGGTTTTTCCCTAATCCATTTAATTACCATACCAGTTTGAGAAAGTGTAAATGGTACAAACACACCAACAGCATATAATGGAATTAATGCTTCAGTTTTACCTTGGAAAGCAATAATTAATAAAATTGAAGCTACACCAAGTGTAATAATACCATTTGAATATCCTAAACGATCTCCTCGAAGTAAGTACATTCTTGGCATAAATTTATCACTTGCTAAGTTATAAGCTAGTAATGGGAATGCAGAAAATCCTGTATTAGCTGCTAATACAAGGATTAGCGCTGTTGTCCCTTGTATAAAGAAATAGATTATATTTCGTCCAAAAATATCAGAACCTAATTGGGACATAACTGTTTCTTCTGCATTTGGTACAATTCCATACCAGTAAGCTAAAAACATAACTCCCGAAAATAGTACTGCTAAAATCGAACCCATCAACAATAGTGTTTTTGCCGCATTTTTATCTGAAGGCACTTTAAAGTTCGGAATTGCATTTGAAATTGCTTCAACACCAGTTAAGGCTGAGCAGCCAGATGAAAATGCTTTTAAAAGAATAAAGAGAGAAATCCCTGGAACAACTGTACCAATCGCTGAATGTGCTGTTTGTGGTGCATGGCCTGTAAAGACATTATATAAACCTACGATAATGATAATAACAAGTGCTACAACGAATAAATAAACTGGATATGCCAAAATCGAAGCAGATTCAGTTAGTCCGCGTAAGTTTAAAATTGTAATACATATAACCAAAATAACAGCAATAAAAACTGTATGAGCGTGCAAAGCTGGGAAGGCCGACGTAATCGCGTCCGTACCTGCTGACACACTAACCGCTACCGTCAAGATATAGTCAACTAACAATGATCCACCGGCAACTAAACCAGGAATAACACCGAGGTTTTGTTTAGATACGACATAAGCGCCTCCACCGTGAGGATAACTAAAAATAATTTGGCGATAAGATAAAATTAATGCTAGTAATAAAATCAGTACGCCTATACCAATCGGAACCGAATACCAATACGCTACCGCCCCAACCGTAGTTAAAACGATCAGAATCTGCTCCGGACCGTATGCTACTGAAGAAAGCGCATCTGACGATAGAATTGCCAAGGCCTTCGTATTCGATAACTTTTGTTCACTTAACTCTGTTGACTTAAGTGGTTTACCAATTAAGTATCGTTTTAAAATCGATAACATATGTACACCTCTACATAAAAAGTAAAAAACTAAACTATTTGAGTTTATCACATTATTAGAAACAATTGTGTGATATATTAAGAAAATCTTTCCATAATTTTATTAAGTTTTTTTCAAAATAATTAATATTAACTTCCCTCCAAATCAAATTAAAATACAATAAAATGAAAGAGTACTTTAAAAACTTCAAGACACAAATAAGATAAGATTTTGATTCGTATGTAAATCCTTTTTATTTCCTTGCCTAGACACAGAAAGAACTTAACATTTTGCTAAGTTCTTTCCTATTTTTTACATATATAGCTTAACAATTTTAGTAACAATCCGGTTCGGTTGTTAACCTTTATTTCTTATTAAAATAGCTAAGCATTTTTTCAGCCACTTTCATTGGTTGAACTTTGTATGTTCCCTCGTCAATTTGTTTTTTTAATTGCTTAATACGTTCATCACGTTTTGCGATTATCTGATTGGCGTTTTGATTATCCTTTGCTTGAGGGGAGATTTCTATTTTTCCTTCTTGTTCTCGTTTATTTTGTTCATTTTTTTCTACTTTGTATCGATGTAAATGAACTTTATCCTCATCAGATGTATTACCCTTCATATTTCTCACCTCATCGCTAATCGTTTTATACCTCGGATTTAATATTAAATTACGATCCTTTATCTGTATTTTTTTTTATTCTGTCCAATGACCACTATTTATATCGGTAAAACTCGTAGTAAAATTAAGTTCTTTTATAATTAACAAGCCGCCAAGCTTTATGCCCGAATTAATGTAAGAGAATGTACTTCAGTAGCACCATTTTGTAACAATATCGTTGCGGCATCTTGTACCGTTTTACCAGTTGTATACACATCGTCAAGTAATACAATCGGTTCGTTATCGATTTTTTCCGCACAACAATAAGAAAAAACTTGTTCTCGGCTAAGTCTTTCATAACGGTTTAACTTACTTTGTTTTTCCGTATGAATTCTTTCTAAACAATTTGTTAAGTTTAAACCTGCATATTGTGCAAGCACTTCAACTTGATTAAAGCCTCGTTCCTTTAGTCTCGCATCACTTAGAGGTATTGGAACTATTTTATAATTTTTGAAAGAATTTTCATAGTATTCCCTCAAATCATCCGCAAATATAGATGCTAACTGAACATCACCACAAAATTTAAATTTATTGAGCCACTCTTTTATTTCATTTGTGTAATGAAAGATCGACTTATTAATAATTAACGGCATTTCTAGCTTTAAACTTATATACTCGATACAATTTTTACAAAGCTTTTGATTCTCCATAATGTAACCACAACAAATTTCACAAACAGGATCAATTATTTTTTTAAATTTCGATATACATTGTGAACAAGTTAATTCATTGGTTTGAAAAAACAATTTATGAAAGGAAAACTTCTCAACAAATCGAACACCACAATATACACAAATCACTTATTATCCAACCAGCCTTTCTTGATACCTAAATGATTCATTAGAAGTATTTGCTTTTTAGCTTTGACCATTTCTTCGCTTATTCCATTATGAAAAAAGATAACTTCTCCCTTTGCATAATTTATATGCCTACCAGCACGTCCAGCAATTTGGACTAATGCACTTTCAGTAAAAATCTCTTCATCAGCACCTAATACAGCTATTTGGCTATTCGGAATCGTAACGCCTCTCTCTAAAATTGTCGTTGTAATTAAAACTTGCGTATCACCATTTCGAAAAGCACTCACTTTTTCATGTCTTTGTGGATCTTGACTATGAACTGATGCCGATTTAACTGTTATCTTTTTAACGGCCTCTTCTATAAAAATACATTCATTAATTGTAGGGACAAACAAAAAAATAGGGCAGCCTTTCTGAATAAATAATTTAATCCATTTTTCTAAAGAATTTGGGAGTTTTTGTGTTTTGCGGATTGTTTTACGCCAGTTGCCAATCCATTTAAAGCTTGGTACTGGCAGGGGTTGCCTATGGTATCTTGTGGGAACCATTACATTTTTGATTTTATTTTTTAGCGCAAGTAGTTGTTGTTCACTAGTGGGAGTAGCAGTCATTTGTACTGTAGAACCTTTAATCGTTCTTGATTCATTTGCAACCCAGTGCAAATGTGTTTCAATATTATAAGGAAAAGCATCAACTTCATCGATAATTAATAAGTGGAAGGTATGTCTAAATTTCATTAACTGATGTACTGTACAAATCGTTATCCTATTTCCATCCCATATCTCTTCACTACCTCCATAAAGTACTGCAATTGAAATAGTAGGGAAGGCTTGTCTGAATCGAATCGATAGCTCCAAAACAACATCTACTCGAGGAGTTGTAATACAAACAAATTTTCCTTGCTGTAGTGCAGCTTCAATCCCTTCAAACAACATTTCTGTTTTTCCTGCACCACAAACTGCCCAAAGTAGCAAATTCTGATTTTCGTTCACAGCTTCAACTACTTTAATAGAGGCTTCTTTTTGCTGAGGTGAAAGTTTACCATCCCATTCGAGTCCAGAAATTGAGGGATCGAATCTCAAATCATCTTCATTAATGATTAACTCAGTACATGTCGACATCTTTCCCATAGTGATGCATTTTCGACAATATGTACAATGTGATGAACATTTAGCACAAAAATGAGTAGCGAAAAAGTGTTGATTTTGATTACCACAACGAAAGCATTGATAACGATTTTTAATTTTTTGAACCGCTTGAATGATTACACTTGTTGGAGGGATTTCCTGAAGGTTTATTGTGGGGAGAAGTTGGAGTTTTCTACCGTAAAATTTGTCCATTTTTAACCTACTTTCTTATATTATTTATTTTGAGGGATGAAACTTGGGAGCTTTTAAAAAGGTTCCACATAAATATGGCCATCTTCAAATATTACATCCAATCATTCACTAACGAAGTAAAATCCAGTGAAATTTCTTTGTCAAATATATAGATATATTGTGACGAGTTTTTAAGGATAAAAATCCCTCTTCAATAATTCTACAGTTCGTTTGTAAAGTAGACTAAAAATAATTTAATTCTAGTTAAAAACGAAGCATTTTTGATCAAATTCTATATAAACTCTAAAAAAACTTTAAGTGAAATTGAATAAAATCTTCAATAATTTATCGAGTTTTTCTCTTTCATTGCGATTTCTCTGGTTTTATTTGTGATTTTCTATTTTTAATTGCGATTCTCATTATTTAATTGCGTTACCTAGATTTTATTTGCAATTCTCTATTTTTAATTGCGTTACCTAGATTTTAATTGCGATTCTCACTATTTAATTGCCTTACCTAGACTTTATTTGCGATTCTCTATTTTTAATTGCGTTACCTAGATTTTAATTGCGATTCTCACTATTTAATTGCCTTACCTAGATTCTAATTGCGATTTCTAGTTTTTATTTCAAATACTCACTTTTTAATTACAATAACAAATATTCACTGCTAAAAAAAAAGCCCCTAATCAAAGGAGCTCCTACTCAAACAACATACCAACCCAATCCTAAAGCACCTTCACCAAGATGCGTTCCAATTACTGGGCCAAAATATGAAGTTTCTATTTCAACATTCGGATATGTTTCACTAAGTTGTTGGGCTAACTTTTTTGCATCGTCTTCACGATTTGAGTGAATAACAACTGCTTTCATTTTTTCGCCTTTTGATGCAACTTCGCCAAATAAATCTGTAATTCGTTTCATTGCCTTTTTTTCAGTTCGAATTTTTTCAAAGGCAACAATTTGTTTGTCTACAAATGTTAGAATTGGCTTTACTTGTAGTAAACTTCCTACAAATGCTTGTGCACTTGAAAGTCTTCCACCGCGTTGCAGGTGATCTAAATCAAAAACCATAAAGTAAGCATCAGCAGATTGTTTTATTTCATCTAATCGCTCTATGATTTCAGTTGGTCCAGCACCATTCTTTGCCATTTTCGCAGCTTCAATGACATAAAACCCTTGGACCATGCAGCTAATTTCTGAATCGTAAGCGACTACTTCTAAGTTATCAATCATTGAACCTGCTGATACAATACTTTGATAGGTTCCACTAATTCCACTTGATAAAGTGATAGCAACTACTGCCTCATATTCTTTTGATAGCTGTTCAAATTTTTCAATAATCGTGCCATATGCAGGCTGTGAAGTTTTTGGAAGTTCCTTTTGTTCACGGACCTTGAGGAAAAATTGTTCAGCAGTAATTTCAACTTCTTCTTGGTAGGACGCGTCTCCGAAGATTACATTAAGAGGCAACATATGTATATCTAAAGAATCTCTTACTTCCTTTGGGATATAGGATGTACTATCTGTAACAATTGCAGTTCTCATGTTCATATCCTTTCTTATATATATTAACGTTTAACTATGTATTTATTGGTTTTAATTTTACACAACTAATTAAGTAAAATCATTGTATTTCATTCTCTTTACTCTTTAGCCCATTCGACAAGTCAGCTAGACTTAGAAAGACTATTATACTCAAAAGCCTATTTATTGAAAAGATAAAGTGGGCATTTATTGTTGCTATGTTTCAGACTAAAAGTGAAATATCAAATATAATGTTCTTTGTCTACAAACTAAAACAGAGTACCGATCCTCCGATACTCTGCTTTTTGTATCTAACTATTTCACTTCTACCCAAGCATTTCTAATTGCCGTCACTACAGCATGAGTACGGTCATTTACTTCTAGCTTTTGTAGAATATTACTTACATGGTTTTTGACAGTTTTTTCACTAATAAAGAGAGCTTCACCAATAGCACGGTTACTTTTACCATCTGCTAGCATTTGAAGCACTTCACATTCTCTTCTAGTAAGTAAATGTAATGGACGGCGCACTTCTACTTCGCGAGATTTAAATAATTGTTCTTTAAGTGATAGTCTTCTAAATTCTTCAACTAGGTTGTGAGTAATCTTCGGATGTAAATAACATCCACCTTTTGTAACGACTTTAATCGCTTCAATAAGTGTATCTGAGTCCATTTCTTTTAATAAATAGCCTCTTGCACCTACTTTCAGGACATGAGTTACATACGATTCATCATCATGAATTGATAAAATGATTACTTTTGCATCAGGATGTTTTTCTAGTAATGCTTTTGTAGCAGTTACTCCGTTCATTGTCGGCATGTTTATATCAACAATAAATATATCTACTTGATGTTGATCCATGATATTTACAACCTCTGTACCGTCTGAACCTTCAGCAACAACATCAAAACTCTCTTCAAAATCTAGGATTCTCTTAATTCCTTCACGAAACAATTTATGATCATCTACAATTGCAATTCTAGTTTTCATTTCATTACTCCTCTGTTTATTTGATCTAGTTTGCTAATCTATCGAAATTTGTAGAAATTGGTATTTTTTTCTAAATTATAGTATATTTTAACATATTTTCTTATTGCTTACGACGCAAATCTCCAAAAAACGTGAAATAAAATTTTACTTTTAGGAATTTTCAGACGCTTTATTTTGAAATGACATTTCTAATTCATTCTCTATTTCTACATCTAAAGTGATCCTAATTGTCGTACCTATGTCTATTATAGATTCGATTATAAAATCTCCACTTAATAACTCAACGCGTTCTTTCATTCCTATTAATCCAAAAGAGTTTTCACTTTGCCCTTTGCCAACGGGAAAACCAATTCCATCATCCTGTACGAAAACTTTAATTTTGTTTCTTAAAAACTCTAATCTTACAAAAATTGTTGATGGATTGGCATGCTTACATGCGTTTTGAACCGCCTCTTGGATGATCCGAAAGATTGCAACTTCTATTTTTGAATTAAGTCTTTTTTCGCTTTGACCGCAATAGTCAAATTTTATTTCAATATGCTTATACGACTCTAGCGATTTTAAATATTTATTAAGGGCTGGAACTAAACCTAAATCATCTAATGCCATTGGGCGTAGATCATATATAATTCTTCTAACTTCCCCTAATGCGCAACGGACTTGTTCCTTTATATCACCTAATTCTTTTCTTGCATCTTCTTCTGGTCTTTGGCGATATGTTTTTATTAAAAAGTCTGACTGCATTAATATACTGGCTAACGTTTGGGCTGGGCCATCATGAATTTCGCGTGATAACTTTATACGCTCCTCTTCCTGAGCTTGTATCAGTTGGAATCCGAACTCTTGTTTTTGTTTTGCCTCTTCATGTAAATGACTAACTTGCTTAAAGTCTGTATTAAGGTAGTTTAAAACAATTGAAATACGGGAAACTATTAATTCGGCTTTTTGTAGTTTCTCTAACAAAGTCTGAAGTCTATTTTCTAATTCTTTTCTACGATGATTTAGGACTTTTTCTTCCTTTAATGAAAGAAAGTGCTGTTCCTGAATGTTTTGGACAGTTTCATATACTGACTTTACTTGAGATTCAGTATACCGATTAAATTCCCCATCAACTTCAGTTAGTTTTTTGCGTGCCGCTCGGGCTAATAAATCTAATCTAACCGTATTTTCAATCTTCTCTACTACTTGTAATTTTACTTCTTCAAGCTCTACTCTTAATTTCTCGTATTCTGAGCGAGTATCTTCAACAATTCCAAACACATGGGACTTACTATCTATAACAGATGAGAGCATATTATCCATAATTTCGTCTAGTGTCTGATTGTCCATTTTTCTAGCTGTCATTCACCTTTTCCCCCATTAGCCTATTACTAAATGACTAATAAATTTATGTATATTTAATATTATAATGTAAATAGGATTATAATTGTACAAAAATTTGAAATAAGCAAAAATTTTAATTTTTCCGATTCAAACCTTATATTACCAATATATATTGGTATTTTATTATAAATTTTAAAAAATACATACCTTTATATAACATCCTTAACACAATGTTAACAAGTATTACAAATATATTACGATTGACCCAATAAAAAAGCTGATTCCTGTAAAAGAATCAGCTTTCTGCCTATTTATTTATTGGTACTATTTTCATTTTCAGAACTACTATCTGAATTAATTGTATTAGTTGTATTCGTTTTAGATGGTTTTTCTAAACCTAAGTGAACTCGGAATTTGCTAGTAATTTCTTTTACACTTTCCTCTTCAGGAACATAGTAGTAAATACCGTGAATCGTATCATCGTTACCTTTTAATTTTATTGTTTCTAAGTCATTTTCAGTAATATTAGGTAAATGCTTCGCAAGTGAAATACCACCGCTCATTTTCATATTCGTACTAATATTTTTACTGAACACTTTCGCATATTGATCCATTTTCATGATTGTTTCAGGTGATTTAATTTCATTTAAAATCGCTTTAATTACTTGTTGTTGTCTTTCTTCACGTCCAAAATCACCACGAGGATCACGTTTACGCATACGTGAATATGCTAATGCCTGTTGTCCATCTAAATGCATCATACCCTTTGTAAAGTAAACCTTTTTCCTTGGTGTAGTATCTGTATTTTCCCAGAAATCAAATGGTACATCAACATCAATTCCACCAACTGCGTCAACTATGTTTTTAAAGCCATTAAAGTCGACTGTAACGTAATAATCAATTGGTACATTTAAGAATTGCTCAACTGTATCAACTGTTAATTGTAAACCGCCATATGAATATGCATGGTTTATTTTAGTTTTATCTGCATGTCCAGGGATACTTACATATGTATCACGAGGAATACTCATTGTTTTAATTGTCTCTTCTTTTGGATTAAAGGTAGCAAGGATCATCGAGTCAGTTCGTCCACCCTTTCCACCGGTTGAATAGTTTTCAATCCCTAAGAAGAGAATAGATATTGGGTCTTTCGATATTGCAACTTTTTCATTTCTTAAGTTTGAAGAAATATCTTCCCCTTTTGTTGCTTTATTTAATTCAAGATATGTTCTAACGCCTTTATATCCTACAAACACTAAGGCTACTACAATGATAAGTAATAATACCCTAGCAATTATACCTCTCTTTTTCTTTCTTCTTTTCTTGGCCATTTTTCGAGAATGATTCTGATTCATATGTTCGAATAGACCTCCTTTAAAATTAGTATGATTGTTCTATTTAAAATTAGTCATAAATTTACTATTTATAAAGCTAGACTACTACATGTATTTAACAATACTTTCATTTATATGGCAACTACCATTTGTTAACTCAATCATCCAGTTTTTGAAGATATCTACTTCATCAATCTTAATCCAAAGTTCAAAGCTTACTTCTTCCATGTGGTTAACATTTTCTAAATGATAATGCGAGTTCCGTAAAGCGAACTCTACTTTACCTAACAATTTATAATTTATCTTTACGTTCATTACTTTAACTAATGAACGCTCAACAATTCCAACGGCGTTTAGCCCTTCACTGACTGCTTGTCCATATGCACGAATTAATCCTCCTGCTCCAAGCTTTTTACCGCCAAAATACCTTGTTACAACAACAACAGTATCTTTTAAATCTCTCTTTTTCAAAACTTCTAACATTGGAACTCCAGCCGTACCACTCGGTTCACCATCATCATTGGCTTTTTGAACTTCATCATTTTCACCGATTAAATAAGCTGAGCAATTATGTGATGCATCAAAATGCTTTTTTTTAATTTCTGAAATGAATCGTTGCGCATCAACTTCAGTTTTCGCTTCATTTATGTAACAAATAAATTTCGATTTTTCAATCTCAATCTCATGACTACCAAAGCCACAAACAGTGAAATAATTCGCTAGCATTTAACACCTAACCTTTCGACTAAATTAAACAAAATTTCGACTCACTTCAATATATTACTACAATTATTCATTCCATTCCTTAAAAAACACTAACATTCTTCAAAAGTAAGTATTTACTGACAAGATTTTATACAGTAACATTAGAAATAATGCTTAATAATTTAGTTTTAAATTTTAACCAACTTCAATGATCAACCATTATGATTTAATCATTTCATACAAAAAAGTAAAGATTTCATTTTCGCACGAATATCAAACTGTCTATCCACAATGCATAAAATTTATATCAATTACTGATACCACTTCAAGAGATTTCTACTCAATTTAAATTAAATTTAACAATATTGAAAACTAAGTGATAAATCCATTTCATCGTTGGTCATTTCTAGGCATATCCCCATTAATTTATTTGTTTTTTCATTTAAAAATTAAAGTTTACACCTTTTTTAAGAAGAAGATTATCCTAAATGATCAAAAATATTAGAATCATATTTCTTCTGTGGTAATAAGTTTAATAATGCGGTAATTAAAAATGCAGTTAATAAGAGCATTTTATTTACAATCATATGATAAAAAAGCAATACTCCTCTCTGAATATTAATATAGTCCTTAATGGAACTACGTAAATTATAAATTGCGCCTACTTAATTCAAAATTAAACATAACAGCAATGAAAAGTGCTAAAAGAGGTTTTCAATAAGTAAAAAAATTCTTGAGCAATTACGAAGAGGGAGCTGATTTTTGGAGAAACAAAAAACAAGGTTTTAAAGGAAGGATAAAAAAACTATATTTATTCATAATAATTATAAGGAGAATCATCAAAATATTGTTATTACATACTCAATTACAAAACTAAGATTATAAAAAAGATTAATCCCCACAAATAGTTAGATTCTTTGTTTATTTAACAAATGTTTTTATTTACTTATTTTCTTACAATAGCGTATGAAAATAAGGGAAGACAAATAGCTGATAAAATATCTATATGGGGTTTTATTCCTTTGGGAAAGTGCTATTTTAACGCGACGTATTATTCCACTTACTTTAAGCTAAAATAATAATACTTAAAAAGTCGACCTGGACAAAAGTTTGATCAATTACTAATTATTGTAATGCCGATTAATAATTCATTCTTGCACACACTATAAGTGTAAGGTACCCTTGTGAACTTTTTATGTGGAGTAATAAGCTTGTAACATAAAAATAATTTGATTTTTTTCTGCGAACATTTATAATTGTTATGATGTTATAAAACGTAAACGTTATACATTAGGACATGTTGCAATGCACTTGCAAGGATGGGCCTAAATTATAAACTGGGGTGTTTAAATGGCCTTACAGAATACTCAACAAAAGGTTGAAAGCCGCTACTCAATTCAACAACTTGAGTCATTAAAAAAGAAAAGTATTTTTTATTCATTTATAAAAAGAACATTGGATATAGTCTTTGCGTCGCTCGCGTTTGTGATTTCTTTACCATTCGTATTGTTCTTTATCGCATTAATTAAAATTGATTCTCCTGGTCCTGCTCTTTTCATCCAAGAACGAGTTGGATTAAATGGGAAGATTTTTAATATTTACAAGTTAAGAACAATGCGTATGGATGCAGAGATAAATGGACCACAATGGGCTAGTACGGATGATCCTCGCATTACAAAACTTGGTCACTTCCTTCGAAAAACTCGTATCGATGAATTACCGCAGTTCGTCAATGTCTTACGTGGAGATATGAGTCTTGTTGGTCCTAGACCAGAAAGAGCGTTTTTTTTAGTAAAATTTAATCATGAAGTACCAGGCTTCACTAATCGCTTAACAGTCAAACCAGGGTTAACAGGTTGGGCACAAGTGAATGGCGGGTATGAATTAACTCCGAAAGAGAAGTTAGTTTTGGATTTACACTATATTGAACATCGCTCAATTATGTTAGACATTCGAATTATGTTTAAAACAATTAAAGTTGTTTTAACTGGTGAAGGTGCTCGTTAAGTAATTTAAGATAAGTTCAAAATTCTCTTATTAAAAATAATAGTTTAACACCAAAAGGCCATTTCTCAATTGGGAAATGGCCTTTTAATTTCTTTAATAATATATAGTATTGATCATAAAAATACTTTGTAAGGTAAAAAACATTTTAAATTCCGAAAATTACCCACAATTTCAGAAGTTTATTAACAATTTGTGGATAACATATAATACTTATCCACAAACCGCTTGTTTATAAATTAATTCAAGTAGGCAAGAAATATAAAGATACGACAAAATTCTATCAAAATGAAAATTGTTAATCTTTTCTTCCTGTCGATAAGTATTAATTTTATTCACAAGTTATCCACATATTAAAAACAAATTGCATTCTTCTTAAACATATTTTGTAAAAACAGATCCTCGTCTACTTAATTATCGAGCATTGGAAATGAAGCAATTGTATAGTCCGAAATAAATAAATTTACTCTTTCCAATAAGAACTTGAAAAATAAAAAAAATACAATGCAATAAGAAAAAAACTTATCGCATCGTATTTAAACTATTTTACAACTTTAATTGTACGAACACTTTTGTTTCCTGATTTATCAATGACATAAACCTTTAAATATGTGTTTGCTTTCTGTACTTTTATTGATACAGAAAATTTACCACTGGAATTAACCGAGCTTTGACCTATTAATGTGCTTCCTCGATAAATCTTCACTGAAGCATATTTCTCAGCACTACCTGTAACAGTTTTAGATTTTGAAGTAACTTTATTAACAACTGGAAGAGCTGGTGGTGTTTTATCTAATACTTTTAAAGACTTTGTTGTACTTACATTTCCAGCTTTATCCGTAGCAGTTACACTAACTGTCGTTCCACTTTTTTGCTTTGAAATTGTAAATTTGTAGCTTTTATTTGAAGCAGCTGTTGTGCTTTTTTGAAGCTTACTATTTATATATAGTTTAACTGTAGAACCTGCTTCTGCTGTTCCGGTAATAGTAGTTGATTGATCTGAAACTGTATTCATTGTTGGTGTTGTAGGTTTTGTTTTATCGATTGTAAATTTAATAGTTGTTGTATTCATCACTGAATCTTTCACTACCAATGTATAGCTTCCCGCTTTTGAAACTAAGTAGTCATTATTAATACGTGTACCATTCAAAGTTGCGATACCCTCATTAAAGTGAAGTTTTACATCTTTATTGTAGAATTTCCCATTAGCAACCCCAGTTATAATCGGGTTTACTAAATCATATTTCTTCGTAATGTATGCAGATGAAATAAATCCTATTTTTCCATCTGCTCTTTTCACTTTAAACCAAGCGAATTGGTTATCATCACTCTTAGTATCAAACTGGATTTCGTCATAAATTGTTAATGGTGTATATTTAGCAAGTCTTTCCCACTTTGGAGTTGGTTTATCTTGCTCTACCGATGTATTTGGTTCTGGTCGTAATTTAGCACCATCTACTGTTACGTATGCAATTTCTCCCTTTTTCATGAAGAAAGGAGAATCATGAAGGAGCTCTTTATTGATTGTATAAAGAGAAGTTTTAAAAATAATTGGTGCTTTACTATCTTTGTTATAATCAAAATCTGACGTTTTAAATGGATACCTAGCTAAAACCGCTGGGGCATCATCAAGCCTTAAATAGCTTTGGCCTTCTATTATTCGGAATACTTTTTCCTGATAGGCATTTACATTGACCGATCCATCTTCCTGTTTAAGTGGACTATTGGCAGGTACATTACCATTATAAGCCATAACAGGAAAATACCAGTTCTCAATAATATGACGATTAGCACCACTAATTCTTGGTAATAGGTAGTTTCCGCCTGATTTCAAATTGTATTTCTCGTTAAGAATCTCGACACCAGCTTGAATATTATATGCAATATCATTTTCTAGTCGTTGCTGATCATAAATAGGTTGATCTGTATTTTCAGTAATTTGCATAATACCAAGCCCACCATCAAGGGACTTCATTTTCTGGTTCCAACCAGATTCCCTCCAAGCAATTGCCTTTACAACCTCAGGTGGAATATCGGCGTTTATTGCCGCATAAGTCAATAAACAATTAACCTGTTGTATAGAAGGAGCTGGAGTTTTACTAGCGTCTCCACACTTTGAAGCCCAATCTGTGTTTGTTTCTGCACTAGCTTTTCCAGTAAATAAACTTACTGATAAAGCCGTTATTAAACCACTTTTCAGAAAAAAAGATTTCATTGTATCTTCTCCAATCTACTTAAATATTAAGCAATAAATCTATTTTAACATACTTCAATTCATGACTATCTATTTGTCTATAAATCTCATAAAAAAAATGGCTCAGTTTTTCTGAGCCATCAAAAATATTATTTTAATTCTTGCTTAACATAACTTGAAGATACCCATCCAAAGCTTCCATTCGCTAGTTTGATTTTATACCATTTTTTTGAACTATCCATTGTTAAAGTACCATCTGTATTTGTAACAATACTTACGTAATTATTAAGGTTTAATGTGCCAATTACATTATTTTCAATTGTAGTTGCAGTTGAGCGCACGTTTAAACCATCTGTTGTTACTCTACCTAAGTTTTTAGCAGATAAAGTTTGGCTATATACATTTAATTTGATACTGTTTGTCCAAAAAACATTTCCATTTATTGATAATTTAAACCAATAATTATTTGTTTTTTCAAGAAGAAGGAAGGTTGTACCGGCTGTAATCGATTTCACTTTAGTCGTATCTCCCTTTGCGGTATATAGATCAATATTTCCTTTTGCAACCGCTTGGATATTAGCAGGGAATACATCACTACCAACAGGAGTAGTTGGACTGCCTGGAATCGTGGTATTCGGTTGAGCTTTATCATAATACGCTTTATCAAACGGTAGAATTTTTTGCATATGTTGAGCAATCAATTTACCCCAGTTTGGATCAGTCGCGTAATAAAAATTCATCCCTTCACTCGCTCCATCTATTCTTACATTGCTCATATCTTTTGTACTGAATCCAAGATATGCACCTTTATATTTCCAGTTACTTGGATTTAAGTAAGTAGATTTAATTGAGCGAGCAATATACTCTACATTCTCCTGAACGCTCATAAATTTATATGATGCTATATATGGCGTTGAATCATATGAACCAAATCCAAATAAGTTATTTTTTCCTAATGAAATTTGAGATGTACCAAATCCACTTTCATGAATGGCATGTGCTGCTAAATAAAGTGCATTTACACCATATTTATTTCCAGCATCAATAAATAATTGTCCTTGACCAGTCAGAATACTCTTAACTCCACTTTTCACATTATTAGCAATATAGGTATTAATTTGCGAAGCAGTTACAGGAGATTGTGTACGCAGATCAATAAACTGGTAGCTATCTCTTGATGTCATTGGGTCACCAGTTTTTACTTGTTTGATATATGTTCCGGATACATATCCCGTTTTCCCATTGTAACTAACCTTATACCAATTGTTAGAAGTTTTATCAGTTGCAATTAAAACCATATTAACCGGTATTACCGTAAGCAATGATGAAGAAGCATCATACGTTTGACGTAAATTTAATTCTGAAGTCGTAACATACGTCGTATCTGTTATATTCGTTATCGTCACGACATCACTTTTTCCGAAATCTCCTGCTCTTACATATCCATTTACACCGTTATAAGACACACTATACCAATTACCAATTTTTTTGCTAATCGGGATAACTGTATCTTTTGGAATTTGAATAAGCTGTTTTGATGCATCGCCGAACGATTCATATAAATATGTTGCATTTAGTGCCTTATAATTCGTAGTAGTAAATGTTGTGAAGCTATTTGCAGTTACGTCTTCACTCTTAACATAAAGATTTTGTCCATTGTAATTAATTCGATACCATATCTTCCCTACTAAATCTGTCGCTTTTTGAGTTGAAGCAAAGCCATTATCTCCATTAACTGTAGTTACTACAGGTTTTGTCGCATCTGGAGTTGCATATAAGTTAGTGACTGCTTTCGTAAAATAATATGCAGTACTTGTAGTTTCATATTTTATTTCATTTACTTTAGTAAAGTTACTTATATAAACATAACCTGTTATTCCATTAAACGTAACGTTATACCAGTTACCAATACGTTTTGATGATGAAACAACGGTACCAATTGGAATATGCGCTAGCACTTTATACGAATTTCCAAATGATTGATATAGACCAGCTATATTAATTGCTTTATACTTTGTCTGTTCAAATGTAGTTAAAGCACTTTTCGTAACATCAGCGCTATTTAGGTATAATGTTTTTTCATTATAACTGACGCGGAGCCAAGTTTGGCCAATGCTATTTACTACTTTTTGAGTACTGATAAATCCATTATTCGCTACTACAGTATATACTGAAGCATTTTTTGTATCAGGTGTTGGATATAGCTTTGTAGTTTTATTTGTTAAATAATAAGCCGTGTTTTGAGTAATATATGTATTAGTTACTTTAGTAAAGTTACTTATATAAACATAACCAGATTTTCCATTAAACGTAACGTAATACCAGTTACCAACTCGTTTTGATGATGTAACAACGGTACCAACTGGAATTTGCGCTAGTACTTTAGAGGAATTTCCAAATGATTGATATAGACCAGCCATTTTAATTGCTTTATACTCTGTCTGAGCAAATGTAGTTGCAGTACTTTTCGTAACATCAGTGCTATTTACGTATAATGTTTTGCCATTATAACTGACGCGGAACCAAGTTTGGCCAATGCTATTTACTACTTTTTGAGTACTGCTAAATCCATTATTCGCAACTACAGTATATACTGCAGCTTTTTTGGTATCAGGTGTTGGATATAGCTTTGTAGTTTTATTTGTAAAATAATAAGCCGTACTTTGAGTAGTATATGTATAATATTCATTTAAATAGGTACCATTTACCCAACCAGTTATTCCACTGTAGGTTACTTTATACCAGTTACCATTTTTCTGTGTTGCAGTAATTACTTTTCCTTTTGGAATAGTCAACAATGTCTTATAGGTTGCACCTGCACCTTGCCTTAAATTGAGATTTGCTGTCGTTTGATACTTCGTTTTAATATTTACGATCGCTGCACTCGCTTTTGATGTTTCCAGACCGATATTAGGACAGGAAATGCTGGAGGTGCCTACTAATATACTTGTTGATACCAAAAGTACTCTTCCCATTTTTTTCATGTATCAAATTTTCCTTTCTTACCCTTTTTACATTTAAACCGTAGAATAAAACAATCCAATTCTATTAAACTAGTAAAATTAATAAACTATAATTTTTTTTAACTGAAATTAACAAAAAATTACACTAAAATTAAGTATAAGTCATAAAATGTCGGAATTTGAATTGTTTTTTCAATAATTATATCGGTAAAAAAAGGAAATTGTTTTATTTTATCGAAAGGACAACCATTTTGTAATTAAATTGACACAATTCTAGAATAAAAGTTAAAAAGTCCATAAAGAAGACATTTATCTCTTCTTAATGGACTATGGTTTTCCTACTATATTATTTTTAAGCGGAACTAAAATCTCGAAGTACTTTGTTTTCTTCATTACTTTTTGACTATATGTGAAGTCACCATAACAATATGGATATCTGAAATTTTTCTTATTATTATTACACGTATAAAGCTCAGGATTCTTCTCCACCATCGATAGAGAATAAGTTTTAGCAAGTTGATCTGTATGTTTACCTCCATGTGTTTTTACAAAATCAATATAAGCAATCCCCATATTGTAACTTTGTATTATGGTTTGTAAATCAACGCCTTGCTTTTTACCATAGGAATACACGTCTTTAAAGTGTGATACCCCTTGCTGTATGCTTTTTGAAGTATCTTGAATACTATCCTTTGCTAGCCCTAGTGATTCTGAAGCCTGCATTGGATCTTTTCCTTTACCCTTCGTTTCTTGCATCATTAGTCCTAGTAATAAAGGTGTATATTCTTCTAAATTAGATGTCTTTAATTCAGTGTAAACTTGTGTTTCATACTTCAATACATCTTGGAAATAGTAACGATAGATCGCAAATAACCCAATAATTGATATCAGAAGTGTAAATAAAAGAAGTTTTTTAATAAATTTCCACATTCTATTCTTTTTCATTACCTCCAAACATTTCTCTTTAATACATTATAACGAATATTCCTATTTAAAAAAGCAATGTGATAAAACTACATATATTTGACATTAAAATGTGAAAAAAGAAATATTTCTTATAATAATCATTTAATAAGGATTGTGCTCTTTTAATCCTAGCTTAATAATTGTGAAATCTTCCAACTCTGAAATCAAAAAGAGTCCAACCTAAATTGGACTCTTTTCTACAATTTACTTTATCTCTTTCACTTCTACTATACGATCCATTTTTAATTCATCATTTTCTCTTGAGAAGTGGTAAGTAATTTCAAATGATTTCATTTTAGTTTTACCATGTTTATCAGTTATCTCATACGACTCATTTGTTGTAATGATCATACCCGAATCATCTTGCTTTGAATTTTTCATAGAAAAGCTTGTGAGTTTTTGCGTTGTATCTTTTTTCTTAATTTTGTCTTGATATTCCTTAGACTGTAAGAATGCTTGGCCATTTTGATTAAACAAGCCGTTGATTAGTTGCTTTTCTTCTAAATCAGAAGAAGGCTTAGGACTTGGTAAATACTTATCAAAAAATCGTTTAAGTCCTGCAAAGAAACCATCTTTTTGATCTGTAGTGTCCTGATTTTCTACTGGCGTATCAAACATTAAATCTACATATTTTCCTGTAACCGGAATATCATCCGTTTTAAATAATTCACCATTCTTTTCAATTTCTGCGTGAACTACTGTTTTACCATTTAATAAAAATGGACCAAAACGGTCTAGTTCACTTACTTTTTGCCCCGTATCTTTTCCATTTACAAATAGTTCTGCCTCAGGTTCGTTTGAGTAAATTTGGACATAACTAACATTAAAAGTTAATTCTTGTGATAACTTATTTTTTGAAGCAGACGAAAAATCTATATCAACTGAATCCTTAACATCACTATAAACACCTTTATATGAAATAGCCATAGTGTACTTTCCAGGTAAAATTTTGTGGTATGTTGTTTCATATTCGTATTTATTCAAATGAGTAATATGATTATTTAATTTTAATTCAATGTCATCAATTGGCGAAGAAATCTTTAATTCGAATGGTTGGGCACTTATTAAATACGTTTGATAAATCCCTAAAAATTTACTACCCTTTTTAATTGAAAGCACATAATTTCCACGACCATCTATTAACTTACTATTAATTACTTTATTATTTTGAATCATATCGTCTAATTTATCTAATACATTATAGCTATTTAAGTAATCCATAAATGCGATTACCGATTCTTCATCTAAGGATGCCCCGGTACCGCCTTTTTGTAACATATGTGTGACTTCTTTAAAATTATTATCTGACACAGCTTTATCAAAAATCTTCACTAATCTTTTAGGCGAATTTAAGTAATTTAACGTTAAATGTGTAATTAATATCACGATAATTGGTATTAAAATAAACATCCATTTTCTTTTAAAACTAGGTATTCGTGTTTTTCGCATTGTTCGTATACCCGCTCTTGACAAGGAATTTTGTTCTCTTAACTGAGTTTCCATTTATTTTTAACTTCCCCTTAAATTTTCATTCTATTATAGTGCATGTTTTTAATATATAAATTGAATCTAAATAAATACTTAAAAAAGTAAACTATAGTCTATCATACTATTTTTTATTTAAAGGGTAAAAAGAAATTTTTTTATTATTTAGTGGAAGTAATTGGTTTCATTTCTCTTAAATATATGTATGACATCCTTTCCATTTACTTGTTAAACTATAGGAGTTGAGGTATAGGAGGAGAAAAATTGAAGCCGTTAGTTAATAGGAAAGAATCGATTTATTTTATATTACTTTTACTTTTTAGTATTCCAATTTATTTTTTACTTATTTTAAGTGTTGTTGGTCTTATTATTTTAGGAATTTTAATTGTTTTACCACTCTTTGCCCATTTAATTTTCACTGCCCACATACGTATAAATGGCGTTAAGATTACTGAAAAACAATTTCCAGAGGTATATTTCAGAACAAGAGAAATTTCAAAGGAAATGGGCTTTTATTTTCTACCGGATGTGTATGTAGTCCAATCAGGAGGACTGTTAAACGCCTTTGCTACGCGATTCTTTGGACGAAATATGATTGTTTTATATTCAGATCTATTCGAAGAGATTGAATCAAATCCAAAAGTAGTTGATTTCGTGATTGCACACGAACTTGCACATATTAAACGAAACCATCTTCTAAAACAGGCTTTAGTATTGCCTGCAAATTGGGTTCCTTTTTTAGGCTCGGCATATTCCCGTGCATGTGAGTATACAAGCGATCGAATGGCTAGTCATTATATAAATGATTTTGAAGCATCGACTCAAGCACTTACAATGTTAGCCGTTGGTCGGAAATATTATCAACAAATTGATCAGCGTGAATATTTATTAAATAGTAGTAATGAAAAAGGCTTTTTAATTTGGTTAAGTGAACGATTAATGTCGCATCCAACTTTACCTAAACGTATTAACGCTTTGCATCATTTTAATAATGTAGAAAGTGATATTAAATTTAAAACACCAAAACGCGTATACGGAATTGCAGTAATTGTATTCGGTTTGTCATTCGGGGTTATAGTCGGTGCAGGTTTATTAGTAGAAAAAGCGATTCCGCTAGCACAATCATTCGTTGATGGCTTTTTAGCTGCGGAAACACCATTAACGCAAGCAGTACTTGATAACGATATTGAACAAGTTAAAAAGTTAATTGACGAAGGAGCAGACGTAAATGAATTGAATGATAACTACGAATCTCCACTTCTCAAAGCTTCATATACTGATGAAGATCATCTTAACTTGGAAATTTTAAAGTTATTACTTGATAACGGAGCTAATCCTTCTATAGGAGATGCAGATGATTGGACAATCTTACACGCCGCTGCTTCTATGGGAGACAAGCAAGCAATTGACTTACTACTAAAATACGGGGCAGATATAAACCAGCAAGACAGTTCAGGAGAATCACCTATTTTTGATACAACTTATGAAGTTGATGATGTAAAAACATTCCAGTATCTAATAAAAAAAGGTGCCGACTTATCAATAAAGAATGTGGAAGGAATGACAGTAAAAGAAGTAGCTAAGAAAAATGGAGCAAAGAAAATCTTAAAATGGTTAGATAGTCAAGTAACCGAGATTAAACTTTAAGACATACTCAAGTATTTCCTTATCAAAAAGCGTCAGTAAAAAAGCAAAGTTCATCAATCACTGAACTTTGCTTTTTTACTAGCTTTTGATGTAACTGTCATTTTCCAACTATTCCCTAGATTTAATTAAACTTAAATTATATTTTTCAACATCATTAAGCTCTCCGCCATATGCTGGATTAGGTTTATACCAAGACTTCGAGCTGAAATAAATCGTCAAGTCACTAGATTTAAATACTAAACCATGCCTAGCATAAATCTCATTTCTAGCTAAACGCAATTCATTAGGAGCTAATTTTATTAGATCTGCATTCGTTAGTTTTCTACTATTACTTTCCGGTAAAACATAATCTTTTGATTGCTTTTCTTCATCGGTGACTTTTGTTTCCTTAGAAGTCGCTTCCTTCTTAGTTGTTTCTTTAGCAACTTCCTTAGTTTTTGTTTCAGTCGCCTTTTCACTCTTTGCTTCTTTTTTTACTTCCTTATCCGCTGCTGCCTGTGTAGAAGCATTTTGCGGATGAATATTACCTTCATTCATTATTTTTGGGTAAACATAAAAAATTGCTGTAGCACCAATTATAAGTACTCCAGCTATCGAGAGTATTAACGAAAAATATCGTTTACTACTTAAACCATCTTCCTTATTCTTAAGTTTTCTATGTTCTGAACGACTTTCAACATTGTTTTCTGCCTTATTAGCCAAATTCTTTCACTCCCCTGATACAGTTATAAATAAATACACTTATCATATTATCTAATCTATTTGCTTAAAATCCAATTCTTTTAATAGAAGTTTAATACGTTATTAACACAATTGAAAAGACTTTATCAAATAAACAAGAAATCCCTAGCTCCGCAAACGGAATTAGGGATCATTCATCACTATAATTATTTAATATTGACGCTAATATATTTACCTCCTCTAGTTCCAACAATTACTTGTTGTCCAACTACAACTGGAGACGCCTCAATATTTGCACCTAGATTGATCTTATTAATAATTTTTCCGCTACCACTTATTAAGTACAGGTTACCAACGGAATCACCTTGAATGAAGTAAGCTTTATTGTCCTTTGTATAAACCGCTACTGTAGATGACCAAGCATAGTTTGGTAACTCTAAATGCCATTTTTCTTTCCCCGTAACAGTATCATAGCTAATTAACAAGCCCCCATTCATCCTTTTATACCTTGAAATATTAAAGATAACCTGCCCTTTTAATGGCCCGGTTCCAACAATTGGCGTCGCTAACAGTCCACCATTAACAGGATGATTACCTTTTATCGAATAACCGGGTATCTTCTTCTCCCAAATTACTTTACCAGTAAGCCCATTTAACTTTTGAATGCGTGCATAGCCTTTAGTTCCTTGTTTATCGATTTCAGAACCTGTGTATAAAAACGGTGTACCATTTGAATTCTCTATGACAATTGACGCATCCGTATCATCATATGCATTATTTGCCCAAATTGGCCTTTTCTTAATAATATCCAGCGCTTGAATACCACCACCATTATCGGCGAAGTATGCAATATTTTTAAATACCGCTACTGAATTTTCAATACCTTGATAAGAATTATTTTTAAGTTTATATCGATATTTTGAAATTACTGGAGAAATTTTTATCTTTTGAGCCTTTGGATCATATTTAGTATTTAGTTTTATAAAATAAACTAGTCCATTTTCCCCGCCGACTAACATAGCATCATCTTCACGGTTAAATAACGCAGAGCCATCAAAAGCTCCCCAACCGCGAAAAGAATAAGAATCAATTCCTGGAATAAATGCTAATTGAGAGCCATCAATCAGACTAAAAATCCTCATACCTATTTTTCCGGTTTGTGGTATACCTTGTCCAACATATAAAAGAGGATAACCACGTGGATCAAGAGCTACACTACCCTTAATTGGATTTTGAATATTAATTGGATTTCTTGTTTTCTTACCTGTTGCTAAGTCTAAAAAGTAAACTCTTCCATCTAAAGATCCATAGACTACTTCTTTAAAATTTGACTTTGTTTTAAATTGAGAATATAAATTCATAATTTTTTGTTCTTGTGGTTTCCATTCAATTACACTAGGTTGGCCAGTCCATCCTGATCCCCCGCCCCATCCAGATGAAGAAGAAGTTTGAAACGACCAGCTCTTAACTAACATTTGCTTTGAAATAATTGTCGTTCCCATCGAACCGTTATTTCGGAAAGGTCCGCCTCGAAAGCTCAATATTCCATTAATCGTTTGATACTGCTCTGGGAAAGGCCTCGTAAACACTTTTGTACTATTACTGAAACTATACGATAAGTTTTTACTACTTGGGAGTGGATTCAGTTGTAGTGCTTCCCATTTTTTTGTTTGATTTGTCTCAACCTTTTGAAGTGTCGATTGCTCACTACTCTTTTGATCTGTTGCAGCTTTTACTTCATTATTACTTATTAAATTGGTCTCATGTTTTGTGCCTCTATGTTTCAACGATGGTGAACTAAATATACTTGTTAAAAGTATTGCAGCAGAAAAGATTATTCCGATCTTTGTCTTCAATTAAGCTCTCTCCCTCATATCTTAGTAGACTATTAATATGAAACTACTAAGATTATATATAATAGGAAGTAAGCAATTTGTCACATTTTGAAATTAACTAGTTATTTTTACTTAAAGATTGATCGCTTCATTTTGATTCCTAATGATTTTTACTTTAGTATTAATAATATAATTTTCAATCTTTTCTATAAATTCCCACTATTTACACCTTGAGTCCCGTAAAACTTATGATACATTTAAAGAAGAGGCTTGATAGATTACCAGCTCAGGAGGGAACACCCTTGATCCAGACTTTGCAAAAAATTATTGGCAATCGAAAATTAAAAGAGTATGAAAAAGTTGTTCAAGAGATAAATACAAAAGAGCCATTCTATGAAAGTCTTCTAGATGAAGATTTGCGTAAATTTACTGATCTATTAAAGCAAAAAATTTCTAATAACGAAGCCGTTACTCATGAAATTACAATAGATGCTTTTGCTCTAGTACGTGAAGCATCAAAACGTGTTTTAGGGATGCGCCCTTATGATGTTCAATTAATTGGTGGACTTGCATTACTAGATGGAAATATTGCTGAAATGCCTACTGGGGAAGGAAAAACATTAGTTTCTTCATTACCTGCCTATACTCGTGCGCTTGAGGGAAAGGGCGTGCATATTATTACCATAAACGAATATTTAGCCCGACGCGATGCGGATCAAATTGGGCAAATTCACAAATTTTTAGGTCTTACAGTAGGTTTAAACATTCCCAACTTAACTCTAGAGGCTAAAAAAGCTGCTTACAATGCAGATATCACTTATGGAATCGGAACAGAATTTGGTTTTGATTATTTACGAGATAATATGGTTACTTCTTTAGTTGATCAAGTTCAACGCCCATACCATTATGCAATTATTGATGAAGTCGACTCAATATTAATAGATGAAGCAAAGACACCATTAATTATTGCAGGAAAAAAACCCGCACAGTCACACTTATACTCGCTTTGTGCACGCTTTATTCGTACGTTTATAAACGATAGGGATTATTTTTTAGATCAAGAAACTAAAGCAATTACTTTAACTGAAAAAGGGATCTCAAAGATTGAAAAAGCCTTTATGATTGAAAATTTATATGACCTAGAACATACAACGCTTTTCCACTATGTTCATAACGCATTGCAAGCCGATTTAGTATTCCAACGCGATGTTGATTATATTATTCAAGAAGGCGAAATTAGACTAATTGACTTATTTACTGGCCGAATTATGGAGGGACGCTCATTAAGTAACGGTCTCCATCAAGCAATCGAGGCAAAGGAAGGGTTAAAAACAACTGAAGAAAATCATACGGTTGCATCAGTAACAATACAAAATTATTTCCGGATGTACCCAATTCTTTCTGGCATGACTGGAACTGCAAAAACGGAAGAAAAGGAACTCCTACAAATTTATAACATGGAAGTTATTCGAATTCCTACTAATAAACCGGTAATTCGTATTGACCATGAGGATATTGTGTTTGAAAAAACAGAAGAAAAACTCAGAGCAGTTCTAGAAGATGTAAAATTACGACATAAAAAGGGACAACCAATTCTAATTGGAACAGCCTCCATTCGTCAATCTGAAGTACTCGCAGAATTATTAGAAAAAGAATCGATAAAGTTTCAGCTCCTTAATGCAAAAAATGTTGAAGAAGAGGCAAAGATGATTGCCATAGCTGGGCAAATAGGTATGATTACCATTTCAACCAATATGGCGGGTCGAGGGACTGATATCTTATTAGCTGAAGGTGTATCAGATTTAGGGGGTCTTCATGTAATTGGAACCGAACGTCATGAAAGTGAGCGCATTGATTTCCAATTAAGAGGGCGTGCAGGGAGACAAGGGGACACTGGTTCATCTCAATTCTATCTGTCATTAGAAGATGAATTATTTGTAAAATATAATCCAGAAAAGCTAGAGAAATTATTTAAGAATCTACAGGCTGATCAATTTGGTAAAGTACTAAATTCTACGATCCAAGACTTTGTTTCATCTACACAAAAGCTCTGTGAAGGAAAACAATCTTCAATTCGTGAATGGCAGCTTAAATTAGATGGTGTTGCAAATGAACATCGACGTATTATTTATAAATTAAGAAATAACTTGTTACAAAATGAAACTGGTTTAGACTGGTTTATTGGTCAAGCTGAAGAAACTGTTAATCACTTATTAATGCAATTCTATCCTAAAGATAGTACACCTGAAGATTGGGATCTACTTGAAGGAAAAATAGCACTTGAACAACTTATACCACCACTTCGAATAGATATTGAACATTTTAATACTGAACAAGAGATTTGGCATAACGTTAAAGAAGCTTTTTCAGTATATAAAGATGTATTAAGCGGTATAGAGGAAGAGAAAAAAATAATACTTATTAGTATTTTAAAAAGCACGGCATTAAGTACGATAGATTTATATTGGACTGAACATTTAGAGCATTTACAACAATTGATTGAGGGGATACACTTAAGACAGTATCAACAAGAAGATCCAATCCGACTATATGAATTTGATGGATTTACTCTGTTTGAACATACTTATAACTCGATACAACAAGAAATATCAGCAAATCTTGCTTCAACATTCCAAGAATTATCTTGTCCACAGGGGGTAGAAAAACAAAATGTTATCATCGATTAAGCGTTTATTACAAAAGGGTAAAGATTCAACAGTTTCATCGAGTGATTTATTGCAACAAACATCTACTGATCAAGCAGTTCAAGTTGAAGAAAATGAAGTGGTTGAAATTTTTCCTAAAATTTCATTCCATCCATTAATGCATATTGAGGATGAAAAGCGTTATGTTTATCAATTTTTAAACAACGAGCTTTCTCCTTTAAAACCAAATCAATTATCATTATCTGCAATCGAACTTGAAACTAATGATGACGGAAGTGCAACTGTTACAGCATTTGTTCGTAACAGTTTAGAAAAATTAGTTCGTTTAGAAGATGCTATTCTATTATTGATTAGTGAAGAAGGAGAACTATTAGCTAAAAAAGGCTTTAGACTAGAAGAGCTTGGCGAAATGCCTCCTTGCAGTAGCCGCCCATGGCGCTTTGTTTTTGAACGAGAGTATTTACTAAAAGAGGACTTGCCTGAAAAAGGTTTTGAGTTAGCATTTGATTTATCAAAAACTATCCACCGATTAGATATAGATCCAACATGGGAAGGTCGACTTACTGAAGAACAAATTACAGAATTAAGTAATCTTGTAAATTCTTTACCTAAATTACGTATAAATGAAGTGAGCTTACATGCTTTACGAGCAAGCTATAATGAAGAAGGCAACTTAGGCGTTAATATTTTAGTTCGAAATGGATCAACACAAGCTGTTAGTCTAGAATTACTACCACTGGAAATGTTAAATGAGAATGGCGAAATAATTGCGAAAGGCTTATTCACACTACCTCCATTAACAATCCAGGCAAATACGAGTAAACCATGGACATTTATCTTCCCTAAAGAACTAGTAGAAATAAATGCGTTCTCACAATGGACAATCAGAATTCCTGAACAAGAAGTTATTTAAGGCATAATTAAAGAATAGATTCACAGTGTTTAAAGCAGGATTTACGATCAATAAGATCTTAAGGCCTGCTTTTTTGTATTTCTTGCCTCTAGCCTACCCATCAAAAGAATATCCTTCTATTAATTCCTTAATCATCATTAACTTTTCTTCATCTGATTTTAGTTTATATTCCACTTTCTGACTTAAATACATACTAATAATCTTTGTTGCTTTACTAACTTGTTTATCAAAAATGTAATAAGAAATTGAGAATATCCTCTCTTCTCCATTCCTAAACTGTATTCTTGTTTTTCTTTTTTCTTTTATATATTTATTTATTTGGATAAAATTTAGCCATTTGCAAGATATGTTATTTTGCGAAGATGTAGGAATCATAATAATAGATAATGTGGGATTAATCATAAGAGGAATCTTTTTCATAGTTGGGTATTTACTTTTTACGACTTCGAGATGACCTTTAATAGATTGATTATGGTAGAGGGCTGATTCTTTCAAGATTACTTTCATTGGCCGCTTTGAATAGATCACTCCTTTGTTTTTATCTGTTATTTTGGTTAAATACTCTGGATGATCCGCAGCTTCAATCAGCATTGTTTCATACGATACAACATAATCTAATTTTGACATATGTGCCTCCTTTGAGGATTTTTTACATATCGATTATACCAAAATTATCTTTTCTTATTTTTGAAACTTCTATGACCGTTTTTCCAGTGTTTAGTAAACTTTACTTCTTTTAAAAATATAAATAGATAAGGTTTCATTTCATTATTTCTGGCAAATTTAACGTTTTAAATTCAATACTCACGTTTCACTCTATTTTATTTATTCTTAATTGATGTATCCAAATATGATATATTTCTTATATTTTTATATAGTTACTTCACCGCGGAATACACTCAGGGGGCATGCCTTTAAGAAAGGCAGTAAGCGTGAAATATAGTGAAGAACATGTAGACTATCAAGTTGTTTCAGGAAAAATGAAGCCAAATACATTCGAGGAATGCTTAAACCAGTATTCCCGAATGATAAAAGCAACTATGAAGAAGTTACATATATATAAAAATTTTGATGAATATTATCAAATTGGTCAAATAGCATTATGGATGGCTTATCAGCAATATCAAACTGAGAAAGGGAGTTTTTCAAGTTATGCTTATATTACAGTAAGAGGCTATTTATTAAACGAGCTATCCAAAGCAATTAAATATGATGAAAGAAACGTATTCTCCGAGCAAGGTATAGAAGATTTAATACATTTTGATGAGGCATTTCCACTTGTTAATTTTAAGAGTTTTCTAGATGGAATTTCCCCCTTGCAGAAGCAAATTCTTATTGAACGTTTTTATTTCAATCACGAATTTCCTCAAATTGCAAAAAATTTAAATATGAAAGAATCTAGTGTACGATCTAGTTATCGTTATGCATTAAAAAGATTAAGAGATTCAAAATAAACTTTTAAAAATAAAGTAATCTATTTATTGGTTACTTTCAGATTGTTGAAATAAAAAATGGTCAATAGGGAAAACGGACATTAAATGAACATTTATTAATGATGAAATTATCATTTTTTGGATGTTCTATTTATGGTTTTAAATGTTAATATGTTTGAGCAATTTTATGATTCTAATAACACTAGTAATGTTTTATCAGTAGTTAAAAATTTTATGAGCTAATTTTTAGAAAAGTATATTCAATTGATTAGTATTTAATGTTCGATATTAATTAACCTACAAACTGATTAATAAACAACTGTTAGGTTACTCTAAGTAAAGGTTATTTGATTAGGATTTATTGCATACTTTTTTTGATGAATAAGTTGATTGGAACGGAGGGGTGCTCGACTCCTTTGGGATAAGCGGGAAGGCTGAGACTCCGCAGGCTCGCCGAGGAGGCTAAAGAATC
>NZ_NUQC01000054.1:0-6180 GCF_002585125.1 Bacillus sp. AFS029533
AGTACCTACTGCATTTTTATAATGCAGTACTTTAAGTTTCATTGTATTATTAATTTTATACTAAATTTTGTACGGTTTTATCCTGTTACACAATATGAATAATTAGAGGGGAGGATTACTTATGAAAATCGTTGAAAAAAATAACATAGCCACTAATATATATAATGTTGCTATTTATTTACGAATATCTCAAGAAAAGAAGGGCGAAAATGCAGACACATTACTAAATCATCGAACTATGTTAATCGAATATGCTAAAGAATGCGGATGGGCATACGATCTGTATCAAGAAGTATTAAGCGGAGGTAAGTCAGATTTAAGTGAACGTCCGCAACTACAACGAATGTTAAACGATATAGAGCAATACGACGGAATATTGGTAGTAGAATTAAGCCGTATAAGCCGTAATGGGCTTATCAGTGAAAAGGTGTTGCAGACATGCGTAGATTATAATAAGCCAATCATTACCAGAGAACGGATTTACGATTTAGCGAATAGCCAATCTGACGTATTAATGTACCGTTTTGGAAGTTTAATTGCGTCACAAGAACACTCCCTAATAGGTGCTCGTAGTAAAAATAATAAGTTATCAATGGTTAAACAAGGTATGCACGTTAGTGGTACTGTACCATATGGATATAAACGAAATAAGGATACTAAAAGGTTAGAAATAGATGAGAGAAGTGCAGATATTATTCGCTACATATTTAAGCTGCAAAATGAAGGATTAGGTAGTTATCGTATACGAGATATCCTTAATGCGGAAGGATATAAAAGTGCAACAGGTAAAGCATTTAACTTACCAAGTATTAGACGTATCATTCGTAATCCAGCTTATAAGGGAATGGTAGTGTTTAATGATCGTAAACGAGTTAAACAGAATGGTAAATATGTATATGTAAACGTTAATACGATAGAAGTAGAAAATGCACACCCCCCAATTGTTAGCGAAGCGGATTGGGAAAAGGCTAACGGTATTCGAGATGCTAGAGCAGAAACAGCAAAGATTATAAGAGAACGACCTAGCTCTGTAACAGGGGTAACTATTTTAAAAGATTTATGTTATTGCCATAACTGCGGTAGAAAGCTAGTGATTTGTAAAAACAATCGAAATGAAAGTTATTACATTAAAGGGTGCGAGTACTTAATGGAGGATGGTACAAAATGCCCCAATATGGGTATAAATGCTATTTACGTTGAAGAGTTGGTAATGGAGGAAGTAAGTAAATTAAGAGGTGAAATAGAGCTAGAAATTGAACGCCTACTTAATAATGATACAACTAATTTAACTGCCAATTTAGAAGAACAGTTAATCCATATAAACGGGAAAATAGAAGTACAAACAAAACAATTTAACAAATTAATTGAATTAGCCATAAATGGAGTATTTACCGTTAATGAAATAGCGAATAAGAAGGAATCGATAACCGATACGATTGAATCACTAAATGCAGAACGTGAAGAATTGACTGTTAGGCTAGCAAATACCAATACTGCAACAGTAACAGAAAAGCTTACTAATGTTTTAACTGTGTTGGATGATATTGAAAATGGTAATGCAGATTCTATGGAGATCAATACGCACTTAAAACGATTTATACGTAAAATATATTATAGTCGTTTGCTAGATTCAGAGTTGATAAATCTATCGCCAAATAACCCTATACGTAGGAATGCACCGTTTACGATTGAATTAGAATACCTATGATAGCATTTGTTATCTAAGGTATTCTTTTGTTGTGATCTAGATGGTTTATTTTTCTTAGTAGATAAAAAATAAAAAAGTAAATGAAATATCATTAAAAAAGATATTTCCTAGTAAATAGTCGTAACAAGCTTATCATGATTAAGAAAAAGAAAGTTACTTGGTTAATGATTGCTTCTATTTCAGAAGAAGAAAAAAATTATGCAGAAGAATATGGAGTAGAAGCATTAGAAACTTTATTCGAAGAGAAACAAATCAATATTTTTGACTTGGAGCGCAATTCTTCAATTTAAATCCTTATTCAACTAACGCAATGCTTTAGTTGAACAACATAATCGGCTTTTTAGCCGATTTTTTTATTAAGCTAAATGGCAGTTTAGTTGCTTAAGGAAATGTTATATAATTTTATATTAACAAAGTGTTTTTGGAGTGAGTAAGGAAGGATGATAGGTACTTGATATCGATACATTTTATGGATTGGGCGAAAAAGCGTCCAAAAAAACACTATAAGCGAATTCACGGAATGAGAATTTTTGAATTGATATTTTCTAAAGAATTAAGTGAGTTTGGAGTGGGTTTAGGAGAATTTAGTTCGATTAAAGTCTTTTGTCTTGCTAATCCCAAAGAGGAACTTTCATTTGAAGATAAAGCTCCTTTTGAAGAGATTCATGTTAATGTTCCATATGATTTTATGACGTTCATAGAAATAGAGTCTGACCAAGAAAAATTTCAGGTTTTTTCTGAATTAGTACGATTGTATATTGTTCCTACAATAGAAAAATATTCAAAATTACCAATAACTACTGTAATAGAGTACGTTGAAAAGGTTCTCGAAAAAATTATTGAACAAAATTATGAAGCTGTATTTTTAGTTGATAAAACACCAAAGAAGAGTCCAAGTCGTAAGAGAATTGCTATTCTAAAAGGAATACATCGCTCAGAAGGATTTCAATTACGCTGCGAGGTCTATAATGAAAAGGGACTAAGAATTATTGATAAGCTATTGGTAGAAGAGGTTGGAAATGAAACTGTATATGCAAGATTTCTTGGAACACTTCGATGGGAAAGTGAAGACTTAATTGTTGTAAAGTCAAAATCGAGCCAATGGATGGCAGAAATTCATATTTGATCCTTATTGAACTAACTCATGCGTTAGTACAATTAAGAAAAGGAGAAGTGAAAATGAGAGAAACGAATCATTTCGTGTTCTTTTGGAAGGGAGACGACATTTTTTCAAACTTTTACTATGCGCCTTTTATACATCAAGGCATTGAATTCAAATGGTCAGAGCAAGCCGTCATGTACCGTAAAGCAAAATTGTTTGGGGCGGATGAAATTGCCTTGCAAATTTTGAAAGCCAAAACACCAAAAATGTGTAAAGACTTAGGTAGAAGTCGTCAAATTCCTTTCAGAGAAGATGTTTGGAAAAATGCAAGGGAAACAATTTATAAAGAAGTATTAGTAGATAAATTCTCTGTTCCCAAGTTAAAGGCAAAACTTTTAGCAACAGGAGATAAAATTCTAGCTGAAGCAAGCCCATATGATACAATTTGGGGGATAGGTTATGCAGAAAATCATTGTTATGCTGAAGATCCTGCAAAATGGATAGGGTTAAATTTGTTGGGAAAAGTGCTTATGGAAGTAAGGGGAGAACTTGCTGAAAAGGTTTCAGTGCAAGAAAAGTAAGAATGATTTTTATTCCACAATTCTTATTCAGCTAACACATGCATTTGCCATCCATGAATCAAAGATTCACAACAGTGAATGGAAGTTTAAATCGTTTTCCCATAGTAGTTGAACAACACTATCGACTGTTTAGTCGATTTTTTTATTGAAGTAAATGGCAGTATAGTTTAATAAGAAAAGAAGGAAATGATGTTCATTTTATTGAAATAAGTGTAATTAATTGTTGTGTATACCTATTGGTTTATTAAAAAAATATTCGCCATATTAGGAGAGGGAAAATATTAAACAAATTGTTTCAGCTAATTATATCTCAAGTGGCACAATACTTTTTGCATTAGGGAGGAAAAGCAATGAAATACTGTATGGAATTTGATGATACCAACTTTATTGGAATAGCTAACGCTGAACAATATAAATCATTCGTGGATGAAGATTGGGAGTTTGATATTCTCCTAAACCATTTTGCATCTGAAATGAAAAAGGGACATATTTTGGTTTTTCAAATGACTGAAGAAGGTATTGAACATTCTTGGAAAGTTGACGTAAAAGTTGGAACAAAAGAAATTAGTCCTAAATGCTTTCGGAGGTCTGTAGGCTACATACGGGTAACAGATGATCAATTATTTTTGGTAGACTATGGATGCCTAACGATGGCAGCGCAGTTTGAAGATGAAAAAGTACCAGATAAAAATTGTTCAAATTATAGAATAGAGATTGATAGTGGCATATATAGGGTCGAATTTATTCAATTTTATAATGTTGATGAAGATGAATATATTGGAACAAATAACACAGACATTCTATTGAATTTCATAAAGGTATCTAACTTTGAACCGATAGTTGATAGTGTCTTTTGGTGTACATATTAAGTCAGTAGGCAATAAAAAAATATATTATGAAATCCATCAGGTCTACAATAAAATTCAGACTGTTGCTTATACAACTACCATGGGAGTACGATATAAACTTCCATTCACTGTTGTGAATCTGAGGATTCATGGATGGCTAACGCATGCATTAGCCTTATAAGTATCCATTATTAAAAGGACCGTGCAGGTCCTTTTTTAAAAGTATTTGCAGTATTGATCTTGGCGTTGCTTTCCACTTAGTTTCGCATATATTCGTGTTGTTTCACTCTTTTCGTGACCTAATAAACTTTGGATTAATTCAAGTGGAGCTCCGTTATCCATTAAATGAGTTGCGTAACTGTGCCTTAGTTGGTGGGGAGAAATCTTTTTGTTAAACTCTGCATGTAAAGAAACCTCCTTAATTATATGGCGCGTTTGAGCAATACTTAACCGACGAGGTGCTCTTTTGGTTACAAATAATGCAGGATCTTCATCATGTCGTTCGTTTAAGTATCTAAATAACCAAATTTCAGCACGAATATTGAAGTATACTTCTCTTTCTTTATCACCTTTTCCTCGTACTATTACGGAGTGATTCGTCCAATTTATATCATTTTTATTTATTAAGACAATTTCGCCGATACGGCATCCTGATGAATACATAAACTCAATTATTGCATGTTCTCTTGGTGTATTACAGGCTTCCCGAAGGAGTTCAATTTCCTTAACAGTTAAGAATTTAGGAATTCTGGTTCCAGCTTTTGGTTCTTTTAGCTTTGAGGAGGGGTTACTATGAATTTCACCCTCTTCATGAGCCCAACGGAATAAAGATTTTATAAAACGAACTCGATGTGCTAGACTTGCAGGTTTTAACTTTTCTCCAACAAATACAAGATACTCTTTCAAAGCATCAGTATTGATCTGAGCAATGTTAATATCACCGAAATGTTTAATTAATAGTGTTGCCTGTATTTTATATGCTTTTAGAGTAGTTGTTGAGTATCCTTCAATTAACTTATCATTATAGTAACTTTTCCATGCTTTAGATAATAACATTAATGAATTCCCTCCAATAATTGGTGTTTTACCAGGCATTATTGACGAAATTCATGATTTATAGGTGGGGTAAAACTAGAAGAGGATCAAATATTATGGAACTAAATGGCAGGTTAGTTGAACAAAAAGGTTCTTAATCTAAGGATAGAATTATATTAAATAAATATACTTTCAGAGTTAGTTGAAAGTAAAACTAAAATAAAAAGGATGAAAAAAATGAGTTTCTTATCATATATAGTGTTTAAATTGAGACCACTTTTAGAGTTAATCAATACTATTGCATTAGTTTATATAGCTTTTGCGTTAAAGAAATTAAAGAAATGAATTAAAATCAACATAATCTTCTTCAACTAACGCATGCATTAGTTGAACAACAAGATCGGCTGTTTAGTCGATTTTTTTTATTCAACAAAATGGCAGGATAGTTGAATAAGGACAGGACACTTTAAATAAAAAATAGAATATATAATAATAGAGTTTTTGATTATATAAAGAGGGGATTTTTATTAAAAAGAAAAGAGGGATGGGAATGCAATGCCCAAAGAAGTATTGTTTCCATTGGGTGGGAGAAGGCGATATTCATTTGCCATTTGTGTTTTCGGATATAAAAAAGGCAATGAAAATCACTAATAAGGCAAAATCAGCAAAAGAGGGATATTGCGGCTGTTCGTTCGGTAGTTGTATTAGAAAAAGTAATAACTTAACACATAAAGACTGGTACGAACCTAATGAACCAGAAATTGAGAAGGATGGGCTTCCCTTAGACCACTTCTAAATCAAATAGATTGTAATAAAGCTTAGTCTAATTGCGATATTTCTTTCCTAATTTTTATGAAAAGCCATTGTCACTTAAATAGAGTTATGTAACTAAACCAGCTAATAGTT
>NZ_NUQC01000055.1:0-1101 GCF_002585125.1 Bacillus sp. AFS029533
CTGTGAGAGTAGAACGTCGCTTGGTTTGATGGAGGATTAGCTCAGCTGGGAGAGCACCTGCCTTACAAGCAGGGGGTCGGCGGTTCGAGCCCGTCATCCTCCACCATATGCCGACTTAGCTCAATTGGTAGAGCAACTGACTTGTAATCAGTAGGTTGGGGGTTCAAGTCCTCTAGTCGGCACTCTTTNNTTGCGGGTGTGGCGGAATTGGCAGACGCGCTAGACTTAGGATCTAGTACTTCGGTGTGGGGGTTCGAGTCCCTTCACCCGCACCATTTAAATTTATAAGTTATAAGCAGTATACGCGGAAGTAGTTCAGTGGTAGAATACAACCTTGCCAAGGTTGGGGTCGCGGGTTCGAGCCCCGTCTTCCGCTCCACATATGCTGCCGGGGTGGTGGAATGGCAGACACACAGGACTTAAAATCCTGCGGGGGTTGACCCCGTGCCGGTTCGAGTCCGGCCCTCGGTACCATTTATAATATGCGCCCGTAGCTCAATTGGATAGAGCGTTTGACTACGGATCAAAAGGTTATGGGTTCGAGTCCTTTCGGGCGCGCCATATTATTTCACCTGTAATTCTGAACGGGAAGTGGCTCAGCTTGGTAGAGCACCTGGTTTGGGACCAGGGGGTCGCAGGTTCAAATCCTGTCTTCCCGACCATTTAAAACATGGGGCCTTAGCTCAGCTGGGAGAGCGCCTGCCTTGCACGCAGGAGGTCAGCGGTTCGATCCCGCTAGGCTCCACTTGAAGAAACTTAAATTAACTTATTATGGCGGTGTAGCTCAGCTGGCTAGAGCGTACGGTTCATACCCGTGAGGTCGTGGGTTCGACTCCCTCCGCCGCTACTTATTTAAGGACCTTTAGCTCAGCTGGTTAGAGCAGACGGCTCATAACCGTCCGGTCGTAGGTTCGAGTCCTACAAGGTCCACCACTTATAATGGAGTAATACCCAAGTCTGGCTGAAGGGATCGGTCTTGAAAACCGACAGGGGTGTAACAGCCCGCGGGGGTTCGAATCCCTCTTACTCCTCCATTTTTATTAAAGTTTATATTAATGGAACTATATTAAATAGTATCCACATTATCGCGGGGTGGAGCAG
>NZ_NUQC01000056.1:0-593 GCF_002585125.1 Bacillus sp. AFS029533
CATTATCTAGTTTTGAGGGTGCAAAAATTATTATAAAAAACCTTGAAAAAGTCATTGACTTTCGAAAGAGATATGATATAATAGTTATTGTCCTTAAGGAATTGAATCAAGTGATGATAGCGAAGAGGTCACACCCGTTCCCATACCGAACACGGCAGTTAAGCTCTTCAGCGTCGATGGTAGTTGGGGGTTTCCCCCTGTGAGAGTAGAACGTCGCTTGGTTTATAATTATTCCGCAGTAGCTCAGTGGTAGAGCACTCGGCTGTTAACCGAGTGGTCGTAGGTTCGAACCCTACCTGCGGAGCCATTTTGGAGAGCTGTCCGAGTGGCCGAAGGAGCACGATTGGAAATCGTGTAGGCGGGTAACCCTGTCTCAAGGGTTCAAATCCCTTGCTCTCCGCCACATGTTTTCAGCACTATTATACTGGCCCGTTGGTCAAGCGGTTAAGACACCGCCCTTTCACGGCGGTAACACGGGTTCGAGTCCCGTACGGGTCACCATTTTATTACGGAGGATTAGCTCAGCTGGGAGAGCACCTGCCTTACAAGCAGGGGGTCGGCGGTTCGAGCCCGTCATCCTCCACCATCTAATT
>NZ_NUQC01000057.1:0-22776 GCF_002585125.1 Bacillus sp. AFS029533
CAGCAAAAATCTAGAATATATTTACTCATGAGAGGTTCATGAGTAAATAAAACAGCATGAATCTGGGATATAGTTACTCATAAGAGGTTCATGAGGAAGTAAAACAGCAAAAATCTGAAAATATCTAACCCATAAAAAGTTCATACGTAAATAATAAAAATCAATAATATTATTATGTAAACTAAATAACCTACATTAACTTCATTTCACTATTTAACTAATCGTAGGACATTGACTACATACAAAAAATGCTTTAAAATTATCTTTAATTCAAGATAGTTGAAAGGGGTTGATATGAATTGAATCAAAATGAAATTTCAACTAATTCGCTCCAGTTATATTCTGAAATTTGTAAAGCAAATCGATTTTTGACTGATGCTTCTATTAATAATATTAAATGTTTTGGTTTGAATTTAACTGAGTTTGCAGTCTTAGAATTGCTTTATCATAAAGGAGATCAGCCAATTCAACAAATTGGAAAAAGGATATTAATCTCAAGTGGAAATATGACGTATGTTTTAGATAAATTAGAGGCAAGACGATATATTAAACGGATTCATTGTCCAAAAGATCGACGAGTCATTTATGCTGCTTTGACTGAAGAGGGGAGAAGTGTAATTAGTTGCATTTTTCCAGCTCATAGTGAAATGATTCATAACTTATTTTCTCAATTAAATTCAGTGGAAAAAGATATGTTAATCTATTTATTAAAAAAGATCGGATTAAGCAACAATCAACCTCAATGTTGAGATAAATTAATTCGAACTAAATTGGATTAAAAGCTGTCGGTTGACGGCTTTTTTTTTAGAGTGGAAATAATATTAATAGACTAATTGTAAGAAGAGGGATAAATAGATGGAAGTAAAGTTTGAAGGGAAATCAATTATTATTACAGGTGGTGCGAATGGAATTGGAGAGGGTATTGCACTTGCATTTGGAAAATTAGGTGCAATTGTTTTTATAGCTGATGTGAATGAACAAAAAGGTAATAGAGTTGTACAGAAAATTGAAGAAAATGGAGGCAGAGCAATATTCCTTAAGACTGATGTTAGTAAAGAGGAAGACATCATAAATCTTATTCGCAATGTCATTGATAAAATTGGTAAACTTGATATTTTAGTTAATAATGCAGGAATTTCCGCTTTTAAGCCATTTTTAAGTTTAACAACAGATGAATGGGATCATGTAATGAATACTAATTTGAGAAGCGTTTTTATTTCATCAAGAGAAGCTGTTAAAGTGATGAAAAATGGTGGAAGAATAATAAATATGGCATCAACGAGAGCGATTATGTCGGAACCAAATTCAGAAGCTTATGCAGCATCAAAGGGTGGAATTGTATCAATTACCCATTCATTAGCAGCATCGCTTCAGCCAAATGGTATAACAGTAAACTGTATTAGTCCAGGATGGATTCAAGTTGATCAGAATGAAGAATTAAAAGAAACTGATCATCTTCAACATTGGTCGAATCGAGTAGGCAAGCCTGAAGATATTGCTAAAGCTTGTATTTATTTAGCTGATCCAGAAAATAACTTTATCAATGGTCAAAATATCATCATTGATGGTGGCATGACTAGAAAGATGATCTATGAAGAGTAGAAAAGCAAGGAAATTAAATTTCCTTGCTTTTTTTATTCGTTACTTATTCGTTTTACCTTACTTTCTTGTATCCTTGTTCTAAAAATATATCTTAATAAATATGGTACAACAATAAATATGAATAGTGTTCTAAATAGTTGATAACACATAATGACAGTTATGTCTGCGTCTACTTCTTTTGCAATTAATGCCATTTGATCCATTCCACCAGGGGCTAAACTTAGTAAGGCACTAATATGATCAATCGTGTGAATATGTGTTAAAAATATACTAGATAAAAGCGAAAATGTTAATAAAACGACTCCACTTAAGACTGAAACTAAAACTATTTTTAATTTGTTAGTTAAGTTTTCTGGTTTCAATAATAAGCCGATATAACTTCCCATCATTAGCTGAGAGCAATCTAAAATCACAGATGGTAATGCAGGTCCATGTAATCCAGATAAATTAAGGATAATGGTAGCGATCATTGGTCCTAATAGCAATGCAGTAGGAAAATTTATTTTCTTACCTAAAACTCCAAGTAGTGTACAGAAAATAGCAAAAATAATGATGTTTGGAAATAAGCCATGCCAGCTTGCTGATGAGTGGTGAATGGCTTCTGAGATCGAACTTTTATGTACATTAAAAAATGGACTGAAGATTAATAATGGAACAATAAAAATAATCATCATAAGCCTGGAAATTTGTAAGAAAGTGACAATTGTAATGTCAATATCTTTAATCTCTTCTGCAAGAGTAATCATTTGACTTAGACCACCAGGAATACTACCTAATAAAACTGTTGGATAATGTATTTTAAATACTTTAGAGATTACGATCGAAATGATTATTGTAAAAAGGATGAGTAGAAAGGTCATCAATATCATAGAAGATAATTGATGTCCGATTTGAATAAACGTAGAAGATGTAAATGATAGCCCAATTGTGTAGCCGATTATGATCATGGCTGTATCTCGAATTTTACTTGGCCAATGCAATTTTATCCCTTTAAATTTAGAAAGTATAAGTACAAAAAACATTGGTCCAAGTAGCCATGGGATTGGTAGTTTAATCAATTGAAATAAAAATCCACCAATAATTGCAATAATGAAAGTAAATAAAAGTTGAATCCATTTGTTATCGTTGTATTTTATTACCATCGTTTCACTTCTTTTCAAATTATAAAATTTTAATGTATAGATCATGTTTACATTTATTCATCGCGCTTGTTATGTTAATATCATTATTGACATTAAGTTTATGGTATGCAAGGATTTTGCTCGGTTAGTTTTTAGAATATTTAACAGGATAGCGAAACTAATCAGCGGATATATTAAAGATAGTAAATATTTTACAATTTTTAATTTGAAAACCCTTGCAAATTTTAATTAGAAAGGACTAATTGAATTGGCTAAACAACAAATAGGCGTAATTGGTTTAGCAGTAATGGGAAAAAACCTAGCTTTAAATATTGAAAGTAGAGGTTTCTCAATTTCTGTATATAACCGATCAGTAGAAAAAACAGAAGAATTTTTAAAAGAAGCAGAAGGTAAAAATGTAGTTGGAACATTTTCAATTGAAGAATTTGTAAATTCTCTTGAAACACCTAGAAAGATACTAATAATGGTAAAAGCAGGTGGCCCAACTGATTCAACAATTGAAATGCTATTACCTCATCTTGATCAGGGTGATATTTTAATTGATGGTGGAAATACATACTATAAAGACACTCAAAGACGAAATAAAATGTTATCTGATAGCGGAATTCATTTTATTGGAACAGGTGTTTCAGGTGGAGAAGAGGGAGCTTTAAAAGGACCTTCAATTATGCCTGGTGGACAAAAAGAAGCATTTGAACTAGTAAAACCTATTTTTGAAGCGATTGCTGCAAAAGTTAATAATGAACCTTGTACAACATATATTGGACCAGATGGTGCTGGTCATTACGTAAAAATGGTTCATAATGGAATTGAATATGGTGATATGCAATTAATCTCAGAAGCTTACTTTTTATTAAAAAATGTACTTGGCTTAACTGCAGACGAATTACACCATGTATTTAGTAATTGGAATAAGGGTGAACTTGATAGCTATTTAATTGAAATTACAGCGGATATCTTTACTAAAACAGACGAAGAAACAGGTAAACCACTTGTAGATGTTATTTTAGATAAAGCAGGACAAAAAGGTACTGGAAAATGGACTAGTCAAAGCACACTAGATTTAGGCGTTCCTACTTCTATTATTACTGAGTCTGTATTTGCACGTTTTATTTCTGCAATGAAGGATGAAAGAGTAAGAGCAAGTAAATTATTATCAGGTCCATCAACTAGTACATATAATGGTGATAAAGAGCAACTGATTGAAGACGTGCGTAAAGCTCTATATATGAGTAAAATTTGTTCATATGCTCAAGGATTTGCTCAATTAAGAGCTGCATCTGATGAATATAACTGGGATTTACAATATGGTGATATTGCAATGATTTTCAGAGGTGGATGTATTATTCGAGCGGCTTTCTTACAAAAAATTAAAGAAGCTTACGATTTAGATGCTAATCTTTCGAACCTTTTACTTGATCCATATTTCAAAGAAATCGTAGAAAGTTATCAAGGTGCTTTACGAAAAATTAGTGTAGTAGCGATTGAAGCTGGTGTACCAATTCCATGTTTCTCTGCTGCTTTAGCTTATTTTGATAGCTATCGTACAGAAACACTTCCTGCAAATTTAATTCAAGCACAAAGAGACTATTTTGGTGCACATACTTATGAACGAATTGATAAAGAAGGTAAGTTCCATACTCAGTGGACATAATTTTTAAATTTGTTTTTAAAAATATAAAAAAGTTACCCCCTCGATATTTTGAGGAGGTAACTTTTTATTTATATAAATCGTTCTTAATTTTCATTTAATCGATCAGTAACAGGCCACCATTTATGACCATCAACTGTCAATAAAGTATCAGCTTCGTTTGGACCCATTGAACCAGATCTATAATTTGTGAGTGGTGCTAAATTATTGTCCCAAGCTTTTGAGATGACATCAACAAAGCTCCAAGAATATTTTACTTCATCCCAATGAGTAAAGTTTGTTCCATCACCTAACATACAATCATAAATTAATCGCTCGTATGCTTCTGGTGTATTAATACAATCAACGCAATTATTATTAAATGTTAATTGAATTGGCTTAGTGTAACCTTCATCTGAACCAGATCTTTTTGCATTTAATTGCAATGTAATTCCTTCATCTGGTTGAATATGTATAATTAATAAATTTGGAGACATTGTCTCTTTTGTATTGTAATAAAGATTCATTGGTATATCTGAGAATTGAACAATAATCTTAGTAGATTTTGTCGCCATTCTTTTTCCTGTTCGAATATAGAATGGTACACCAGCCCATCTAAAATTATCGATAAAAAGTTTGCCCGCTACAAATGTTTCAGTTTGAGACTCAGGTGCTACATTGTTTTCGTTTCTATATGCTGGAACTTCTTCACCATTCATTACACCAGCATCATATTGTCCGCGAACAAAGTAATCTTTTACTTCATTTTCATCAATTTTACGAAGAGCTTTAAATACTTTAACTTTTTCACTACGAATTTCTTCAGTTGTTAATTTGATCGGAGGCTCCATAGCAAGTAGTGCCGCCATTTGAAGCATATGATTCTGAACCATATCTTTTAAAGCTCCCGAATTCTCATAGTATTTTCCACGGTCTTCAACACCAAGAATTTCACTAGAAGTAATTTGGATATTTGAAATAAATCGATTATTCCATAGTGGTTCAAACATTGCATTTGCAAAACGGATTACTTCAATATTTTGAACCATTTCTTTACCTAAGTAATGATCGATACGGTAGATTTGATTTTCTGAAAATGCTTCACGAATTTCATCATTCAATTCAATTGCACTCGGTAAATCATGTCCAAAAGGTTTTTCGATGACAATTCGACTCCAACCTTCTGTATCAGCCAATCCATTTTGTTTTAACTGTTTAGCAATTGTTCCGAAAAATTCAGGTGCCATTGCAAGGAAGAAAACACGGTTACCAGGAATTAAATAATGATTATCCAAGTTTGTTAATAAATTTCCTAATTCTATATATGAAGACGGTTCTAATACTTCAAATTGATGGTAATAAAAATGAGATAAAAAGCTTTCAATCTCAGTCTCAGATGAAGCAATAGATTGAATTGATTTTTTTACAGTTTCACGAAACTCATCATTTGACCAAGGTCTTCTACCTACACCGACAACTGCAAAACCTTCATCAATTTTTTGACTTAAAAATAATCTATATATTGAAATAAAAAGCTTTCTTTTTGCTAGGTCTCCTGTTGCTCCAAAAATAACAATAACTGCTTTTGGGTTTACTTTAGTTTTCAATTAATTTACCTCACTTCTTAAACATAAATTACTAACTTATTTTAGTAATAATCAAGGTTGATTATACAAAATATGTAATATCGCTTTCAAAAAAATTTGAAAGCATTTTCATTAATTATTAAAAAATAAATTAAATTTCCAAATTATTCATCTTATATCATAAACAAAACGAACAGATTCGTAAATAAGAGTCTTGATAATATTTAACTTTTTTCTCTTTATTCCTTGTAAACAAAGGGGTTTTAAATGATTTGGATAATGTAAGTTTTTTCTTAATTTAAATAGTTATATGTAATTATTTGGTTAAAAATTAAAAAATAATTAAAAAAAAGTAAGAGGAATTTGTCAAAATCTCAGTTTTTTAGTAGAATTGTAATGTACCTTAATAGACATTTGGAAAATAAAGTAAAATTGAAATCGTAATGATTTCTGTTATACTGTTTTTTATAACCTTTTTTGATTGTAAATTCAGAATATAATCAAAAAGTAAATTATGGAAATGATGGGTAATTTATGAGAGTTCCATCGATATCTTAAATAAGCCAAGTAGTGCTTAAACCATTTAAAAAAAATTTAAATGGTTTTGTTATTTTTAGTAAATTAAAAAACTTGGCAAAATTCTACTACAAGGGGGACTTTTATTATGAAAAAAATTGGCTTAGCTTGGCAAATATTAATTGGTCTTGTTATCGGGATCATTGTAGGCGCAATTTTTTATGGAAATCCAAAGGTTGCTGACTATTTACAACCAATTGGAGACATCTTTTTACGTCTGATTAAAATGATTGTAATACCAATCGTTGTTTCAAGTATTATTGTGGGTGTTGCTAGTGTTGGTGACACAAAAAAACTTGGCCGTTTAGGCGGAAAAACGATTCTGTACTTTGAGATTATTACAACAGTTGCAATTTTAATCGGATTACTAGTAGCGAATATCGTTAAACCAGGCGCTGGTGTAGATATGAGTATTCTTCACAAAACTGATATAAATACTTATGTTGAAACAGCAAAAGAAGTGAAAAGTCATGGCTTTGCAGATACATTTGTAAATATCGTACCGCCAAATATTTTTTCAGCTTTTGTTGAAGGAAACATGTTAGCAATTATCTTTTTCTCAGTACTGTTTGGTCTTGGGATCACAGCGGTAGGAGAAAGAGGAAAGCCAGTATTAGCATTTTTCCAAGGAACAGCTGATACAATGTTTTACATTACAAATCAAATTATGAAATTTGCTCCATTTGGTGTTTTTGCATTAATCGGTGTTACAGTATCAAAGTTTGGATTAGAATCTTTAATTCCATTAGGAAAATTAGTCATAACTGTTTATATTACAATGGCATTCTTTATCGTAGTAGTATTAGGCTTAGTAGCTAAAATGGTAGGAGTTAATATATTTAAGTTCATTAAATTAATTAAAGATGAACTGATCTTAGCATATTCTACTGCGAGTTCTGAAACAGTTTTACCTAGAATTATGGAAAAAGTAGAAAAATTCGGAGTACCAAGATCAATTTCTTCATTCGTTATTCCGACTGGTTATTCATTCAATCTTGATGGATCAACTTTATATCAGGCATTAGCAGCAATTTTCATCGCCCAAATGTATGGTATTCATTTATCAATCACTGATCAAATTTCACTTATGTTAGTTCTAATGGTCACTTCAAAAGGGATCGCAGGTGTACCAGGCGTATCGTTTGTTGTATTATTAGCAACATTAGGTACAGCTGGAATTCCAGTTGAAGGTTTAGCATTTATTGCAGGTATTGACCGTATTCTAGATATGGCTAGAACTGCAGTAAACGTAGTAGGTAACTCTTTAGCAGCAGTAGTAATTGCTAAATGGGAACGCGCATTTAAACCAGAAGTGGTGAAGAATGATAATAACGTTGCTATGTAACGTATAATATAGGAAAGATATTTTAAATTTAACTCTCAAATAAATTAACTATAATCAACAGCCACAAGGAAAAAGAGATTCCTTGTGGCTTTTCTATTTTTACAGAAGTTTTTTTAAAGGAAAAAGTCTAAAAACATAGAATATTCTTAATTGTGTTTAATTTAAATTCTAATTACGCGTCCTTTTGGAAGGGAACCAATTAAGGAGGATAAGATGACAAATTTACTAGATATTACCATAGGGAAACTATTAGAAGAAAAAGCGAAATTACATCCTACTCATGAGGCTGTTGTCTATGCGGATAGAGGTTTAAGGATGAATTACGAACAATTTGAAAACCACTGTAGAGAAGTAGCAAAAGGTTTGATGAGTCTTAGAATTCAAAAAGGTGATCATATTGCAATATGGTCTTCAAATACACCAGAATGGCTTACTTCACAATTTGCAACTGGTAAAATGGGTGGAGTTCTTGTTACAGTAAACACGAATTATCGTACAGCGGAGCTAGAATATTTGTTAAAGCAATCTGATTCAACAACCATTATTTTAATGGATCAATATAAAGATTCTTCATATATTGAAATGCTTTATGAAATTATACCAGAATTAAAGGATGCTGTTCCTGGAGAACTTCATAGCAGCCGACTGCCATTTTTACGGAACGTAATTGTTCTTGGTGAGAAAAAATACCCTGGAACATTCTCATGGGAAGAGCTTATTTCCATGGCAAAAAATACATCAGACTTAGAGTTAGATAAGAGAATTGCATCAATGAGTCCGTATGATGTAATCAACATGCAATATACATCTGGAACGACTGGTTTCCCAAAAGGTGTAATGCTTACACACTCAAATATCGTCAATAATGGGTTTAATATTGCGAATTGTATGGAATTAACAAAGGCAGATCGTTTATGCATACCCGTGCCATTTTTCCATTGTTTTGGATGTGTTTTAGGTACCATGGCTTGTGTTACTGTTGGAGCAACGATGGTACCTGTTCAAGACTTTAGTCCAAAAAGAGTACTTCAAACAGTACAAGATGAAAAATGTACTGGATTACATGGAGTTCCTACAATGTTTATCGCGGAATTAAATGAACCTAATTTTTCTAAATATGATTTATCAACATTACGAACTGGAATTATGGCAGGTTCAAACTGTCCAATTGAAGTTATGAAGGCAGTAATCGAAAAAATGGGAATTACAGAGATTACAATTGCATATGGCCAAACCGAGTCTTCTCCAGTTATCACACAAACTAGAACGAATGATCCAATTGAGGTACGTGTTGAAACGGTTGGTAAGGCATTACCAAATGTTGAAGTGAAAATAGTAGAACCAGGCACTTCTAATGAAGTACCACGTGGGGTACAAGGTGAACTTTGTACTAGAGGTTATCATGTAATGAAAGGCTACTACAAAAATGAAGAAGCTACTCGTACTGCAATTGATGAAGATGGATGGTTACATACTGGAGATTTAGCGATCATGGATGAGAATGGCTATTGCAAAGTTACAGGTAGGCTCAAAGACATGATTATCCGTGGTGGGGAAAATATTTACCCTCGTGAAATTGAAGAATTTTTATATACTCACCCAGATGTGTTAGATGTTCAAGTTGTTGGAGTACCTGATCATGTGTACGGGGAAGAAGTAATGGCTTGGATTATACTTAAAGAAGGAATTAAAATTACACAAGAGGATATCCGAATGTACTGTAAGGGAAGAATTTCAAAACATAAAATTCCTCGATATATAGAATTTGTAAAAGAGTATCCTATGACTGCCTCAGGAAAAATACAGAAATTCCGACTTAGAGAGCAAGCAGTAGAAACTGCCTCAAAACAAGTTTAATTCAGCTGATTACATCATTGAAGAAATAGCAAAGTGAAATAGAAAGCTTTGCTATTTTTTCATTAAATATTTGTAAGGAATATTCAAATAATTAATTGGATTATGGTAAAATGTGGAGACAATAAATTTAAAGGGGATACAAATTTGAAAATACGAAAAAAGGAATCTTCATGGCAAACTTTTAAAATAATAGTCTATTCTTTTACAGTCGCATTAATTGTTAAGATTTTTATTTTTTCACCCTTTATTGTTCAAGGTGCTTCGATGCAACCGACCCTACATAATCATGATTATTTGTTTGTTAACAAAGCCTCATTTCATATTTCATCAATAAATAGAGGCGAAGTTGTCATTATAAAAAAACAAAATGACCCTAAATATTATGTCAAAAGAATCATTGGTTTGCCAAGTGACAACGTTAATTTAACGAATGGACTCCTATATATTAATGGAAAACATATATCTGAAAACTATTTAAATGACCATTTAAAAAATGTCTACAAAGAATATCTTCAATTTAATCAAGTTAAAGTACCTAGCGGGTCCTATTTAGTCATGGGGGATAATCGACTAAATAGTAAAGATAGCAGAAATGGTTTAGGGTATATTAAACAGTCTGAAATAGTCGGTAAAGTTGAAGGAGTTTTTTTCCCTTTTAATCGAGTAAGAATAATGCAATAAATGGAAAAATAAAATGGATTAAATAGGGATCATTGAATTAGAAAAAAGGTTTTTCATTAAATTTTCATTTTCATTATATAAAGTAAAAAAGTAACAAAATTAATACTTACAGGTATTTTAAGCTTTATTTAAGGAAATAAATCTTAAATATAAGAATAAATTAATCAAAACTGAAAGTAGGAATATATAATGAAAAAAAGTGAAGAGCTGTTATTAGAGGAAGAAATTTCTCAATTAAAGAAGAATAATTGGTTATTAATGATCGTAGCGATCATCACGATACCTTTTTTAGTAATTAACATGTAATGAAGTAAAGCCTGGATTAGCTAGATACCAGGCTTTTATGCTGTTTAAAAGGAAATTGACTATGAAATAAGTAATTTCATGTTTTTAAGGCCCTTAATCTTCTTTTTCTAGTAATCTAAATGGACGACAATTTAATTGACTTCATACCTATCTGGGTATATAGTTCAAATTAACTAATGTAAAAATTTTACTAAGAAAGGAAAGATTTCTATGTCTTATGATGATCAAATAAAAAATAGAGTAAAAAGAATTGAAGGGCAGCTTAGAGGCATTTTAAAAATGATGGATGAGGATAAAGGATGTAAAGATGTTATCACTCAATTATCAGCAGTAAGAGCGGCAATGGATCGTACAATTGGAGTAATCGTAAGTACGAATCTTATTGAATGTGTAAGGCTTGCTGATGAAAATGGAGAAAATGCAGAAGAGCTAGTTAAAGAAGCAGTTAACTTATTAGTAAAAAGTAGATAAAAAACTTTTGTAAAACTGATCACTGGCCAAAAAATTTCTGAACATCAATTTTCTTGAAAGTAGGACTTTAATGGAATTTTTAAATATTCTAATCATCGTATTAATTGCTTATTTTCTAGTACAAACTTTTCTTCCAATCAAAGGGGTTAAGCAAATATCAACAAATGAATTAAAAAATGAATTGAAAAGTAAGGAAAAACAATTCATTGATGTTAGAACCTCTGCAGAATATAAAGGCAGACATATTAAAGAATTCAAAAATATTCCATTGCATTTGTTAAAGCAAAATATAAATCATCTATCAAAAGATAAGGAAACAATTATTATTTGCCAGAGTGGAATGAGAAGTAAAAAAGCATGTAAAGTTCTTAAAAAAATGGGTTATACCAATATTACAAATGTAAAAGGCGGAATGAGTACCTGGTCTTAATAAAGGAGAATAAATAATGAGAGAAATGACAGCAGAAAAACTTGAAGAGTTATTAAAGAATGGAAATTCACTTAATATTATTGATGTTCGCGAGGCGGATGAAGTAGCAAACGGAATGATCCCAGGTGCGACGCATATTCCACTTGGTTTAATCGAATTTCGCATGGCAGATCTAGATAAAAATAATGAATACATCGTTGTATGTCATGCTGGTGGCAGAAGTAGTCGAGCAGTACAGTTTTTAGAAAGTCACGGTTTTAATGTTGTGAATATGACCGGCGGTATGCTTGCTTGGACAGGCGAAATTGAATAAACGATTTGATCAAAATTGCTTATAAAAGAATATAGGCAATTTTTTTTTATATGTATGGATAGATCAGAATATTCACTGGTTTATTAGTTAAGAGAAAGTGAAAAAGGATGTAAATATCTATGCAAAAAAGAGATAAAGCAGAGATATAGTACCTCATAAAGGGTTCATGAGGAAGTAAAGAGTGAAAAAGCAGAGATATAGTACCTCATATGATTCTTTCATAAACTTTTATTAAAATACACAATAAATCGGACTAGGTATTGACATAAAAAACAGAATATTCTTATAATTAATTAAAATCTAATGTAACAAAAAACAGTAATTAATAGAAAGTTTACCTTTGTCTCGTTTAACTTATTTGAACGATTTACTTTTAATCTACTAAAAAGGGTGTTCAGATGAATCAAGTTAATGAATTAGAAAGCTTTCCGTATCCGTTTAAAGAGGAGATTTATCGTTACTCTAATAATTCTATTCTATTAGATCCACCTGTAAGCATCGAGATTACTCCAAAATATGAAAATGAAATAAAGTTAAAAAGAAGCTTGTTACACAATTCACCTAACCATTGTTATCAGGCACTTCCTACTAGTTTTGAAGGGCAATGGGAAATTGTAGAATTAGTTTTAGATCACTTAATAAGGTACTATCCAAACTTTTTTGAAGTTCATAAGGGGCATGAATATTGGACTATTTATAATAAGCTTCTGATGGAGGAGGAACGATTTAGCTTTGGGGATCGAACTTCTGTTTTAGGAAAGCCTTTGAATTTTATAGGTAGACACGTACAAGAGGATTTAATTTATATGAGTCAACGAGATGGCGATTTATTTTTAGATGCTGGACATCTTTGTTTCCCCTCTAATTGGTCACTTACTTTTAAACTAGGGATGAGATTTAAAGAGATTCATCAGCCAATCCCTATGTTTAGTGAAAAATCATTGGATGATCGAATTCTGCGTTTCTTAAAAAATATTGAACAAGGAGCTCCTTGGACTCGTAAAAATTGGTCATTAATGGCAGGGAAAAGATTAGATACTTCGTTAGAAACATTTAATCAATGGGGAAAAGATAGACAAAAAGTTACAGCTGATAATGTAGGGAGTTTTGTTCACTTACGTGTTGAAGTTCAAAAGTTATTTAGGCTGGCTGCTAGTAATGGGCTCCTTTTTACGATTCATACTCACTTATTACCATTAGAGCAATTAACTTTAAATAAGGTATGGTTAGAGCAATTTTATAAAATTCTATGTGAATTACCGGATTTCATTTTAGATTATAAAGGAATCTCTTCATATAAAAAAGAAGTAATAACATATTTAAAAAATAAACTTGATGAAGTTGGGTAGAATGCGATGAATAATTTAATAGTTGAAGAAGCTAGTTTTATAGATGGAAAAAGAAAATACTTAATCTGTTCGAATCATAGAGGGAGGGCGTTAATCCAGCCAATTTTAGAAAAGTTACTTGAGAAAAATTATTCTTTTGATTTTGTCTTCATCGGATTTGATTCAAGTCCAGAACAATTGCAACAGAATCTTAAAACTTGGTTGCAAAGTCAGAAAATGGGTAGCTATTTATATATAGCACTTAGTAAAGAAGAGCTTAAAAATTTACGGCCGATTATAGAGGATGTTGGATTTTTTGAGGATGAAGTACAATATGTTGGTTATGGTGAATTGAACTCGAAGGTTTTTTGTTGTCGATGTCATAGTTTAACTGAATTAAAAAATTTAGAAATTGGGAAAGAAGTTCAATGTCAAAACTGTCATTTATTACTTTCAGTTTCTGACCATTATTCTGTTCATTATGACGCATATTTAGGAAATATCGCTAAATTGTAGATGGGAGTGAATGGATTGATTGAGAATACGATACTAGTTCGTGTTAATGAAATAAAGCAAATAACACAACAGGTTAAAGAGTTTAGTTTTATTCCAATTGATGAATTTAATCTTCCAACTTTTAGTGGAGGTTCTCATATTAATACATATGTTGCTACAGAAAATGAGATTATTTGCAGACCTTATTCTTTAGTTCATCATTCACTTATTGATAACACTTATAAAATCGCCATCCAACTAAGTTCGGAATCAAAGGGCGGTTCAAAATATTGGCATGAACGAATTAAAATAGGTGATCGATTACGGATTAGCTATCCAAAAAATCATTTTCCATTAAGTTCAAGAGCAAAACATCATGTGTTTTATGCAGCGGGTATTGGGATAACGCCATTTTTATCGATGATGAAAGAATTAAAAAGTAAAAATAAGTCTTTTGAACTTCACTATACTTCGGCAACAAAATCAAGTAGTGCGTTTTATGACTTTTTAAATGAATCTTATAAAGAAGAGACTACATTTTACTTTACGAAAGAGCTTAATTCTAGTCGGATAAAAGTTGAAACGCTTTTAGACCATTCAATCGGTACTCATGTATATTTTTGTGGTCCTAATCGGTTCATTTCTCAATTTAATGAATCAGCTTATGCATTTGGCTATCCGAAATCAAGTGTCCATATTGAGGTTTTTACACCACAATTATTGGCTAGCTCTAGACCTTTTGAGATAGTACTTTCGAATGGTACTACAAAACAAGTTCCCGTTGATAAAACTTTATTAGATGTTTTACTTGATGAGGGCTTAAAAGTACCCTATTCCTGTAGAGTTGGTAGATGTGGGACATGCGAAGTTAATGTAATCGATGGTCAAATTGAGCATCATGATTTCTTATTGGATGAGGATCAAAGAAAAAGTAATAAAACGATTTTAACGTGTGTCTCTAGGGCAAAATCAAATCAAATAATCCTTGAGATATAGCGTTCGATTTTAGTAAAACAGCTAGACTACCTATTTAATTGGGTAGACTAGCTGTTTTATTTTTAGCAAAAAATAATGTCAAAATATATTTACAAATAAGAGCATTTAAAAAATACGTAATTTTCATAATTTTAGAGGATTTTTGAAAGAGTATGTCGAAATTTTAATTATTCTTTGCATTTATATTCTTAATGAAAAGAAAAATCGACTTTATTACATAGATAAATTCGATGATCTAATTTATTTTTACATCTTATTAAATTAAGAGTTAAAGAAAGGAGTGGCTTTATACATGTCAGAAAATACGAAAACTTCGAACCATAACTTGGAAGAGAATTTATTTGCTGAATTTCCAAAGCCTACTGTACAAGAGTGGAGAGATGTTGTTGAAAAATCCTTAAAAGGAGCCACTATTGAGGAAAAGCTAGTAACAAAAACGTATGAAGAAATAATTTTGAAGCCGATGTATGGGGAAGAAGATATTGCTAACTTTCCTTATTTAAACGCTCAACCAGGAGAATTTCCTTATGTTAGAGGTACAAGTGAACAAGGTTATCTAGAAAAACCATGGGAAATTAGTCAGGAATTAGATTGTTCAACGCCTGAGGAGTTCAACCGTGTTGCTAAACATGATTTAGACAAAGGGCAAACGATGTTAAAGATTCAACTTAACGAATCTTTCGAAACAAATAATAAAAATAATGATTTAAATAAAGGGTTAATCTTAACATCTATTAATGATGTTAGAGTAGCCTTTCAAAATATAAATTTAGAAGAAGTTCCTTTATATATTGAAACAGTTAACGGCGGGCAAGCATTTTTTGGATCATTTATCGCATATTTGCAACAACAAAATTACGATTTTAATAAAATAAATGGATTTATTGGAATGGATCCGATCAGTCATTTAGTGAAAGAAGGGACACTTCCGTATTCTATTGAAAATGCTTACAAAATGATGGCTGAGATCACCAAATGGTCAGTTAGACATACGCCAAATTTAAGAAATATTTTAGTGCAGTCACATCCTTATCACGATGCTGGAGGAAATGCAGTGCAAGAATTAGCATTTGCTATTTCAACTGGATTAGAGTATCTACGTGAAATGGATAACCAACAAATTCCGCTTGATGATGCAGCGACGAAAATACTTTTCTCGTTTTCAGTCGGATCGAACTTCTTTATGGAAATCGCAAAATTAAGAGCAGCTAGAATGATTTGGGCAAGAATGATGAAAGAATTAGGTGGCAATGAAGCTTCCCAAAAAATGACTATTCATTCTCGTACATCGACGTGGACGAAAACGATTTATGATCCTTATGTCAATATACTTAGAGGAACTGTTGAAGCTTTTGCAGGAGTAATTGGAGGAACTGACTCACTTCATGTTTCACCATTCGATGAATCGATTAAATCATCTGATGAGTTTTCTAGACGTATTGCAAGAAATACACATTTAATTCTTGAAAAAGAATCAAATTTATCAAAAGTCGCTGATCCAGCTGGTGGTTCTTGGTATATTGAATCACTTACTTACTCTTTGGCTGAAAAAGCATGGGAACTATTCCAAAAAATTGAAGAAAAAGGTGGAATGGTAAAGGCAATACAAGAAGGCTTCCCACAAGCTTTAGTTAGACAGATTGCAGAAGAAAAGTCGGGCAACATAAAAAATAGAAAAGATAAATTTATTGGGACTAATATCTATCCAAATCTGAATGAAACAGGGTTAGAGAAAAAAGAATTGGATCGTAGAGAAGTTGAGGGGAATAAAGAAAACTTCGAGAGCAGTTCAGATCATTTTATCTTACAAAGTGGTTGTTCAGTTGAAGATATCATTGATGCAGCAAGTAATGGCGCAACAATAACGAGTATTTTAAATGCAATGAATTTAATAGAATCAGAACTTCCTAGCGTTAATCAATTAAACATACATCGTGGTGCACAACCTTATGAATCATTGCGCCAAAATTCTCAAAGCTATAAAAATAGTACAGGTGAATTTCCAACTGTATTTGTAGCTAATTTTGGACAAGTTGCAGCATATAAACCTCGAACGGACTTTGTAACTGATTTTTTTGAAGTTGGAGGATTTAAGGTGCTTCAAAATAAAGGCTTTGCATCAATTGATGAAATAATTGTCTCATTTAAAAAATCAGAATCGACAATTGTTGTCATTTGTTCAACTGATGATCAATATTCAGCAGTTGTACCTTCTATAACAAATCAGATTAAAACAATTAATCCGAATGCAAAAGTACTTTTAGCAGGGAAGCCGTCGATCGATGATATGAAATTATATAAAGAAGTTGGAATTGATGATTTCATTCATATTAATGTAAATAATTTCGAGAAGTTGCAAAATCTTCAAAAGGATGGAGGGATTACGAAATGAACAAACTAACAGACTTTACAAAGATGCCATTTAATACAACATTTTCAGCACCAAATATAGCACCTCCTAAACCGATGCAAGTTAATCATGATGATTGGAAAACTTTAGAACAAATAGATGTAAAACCATTATATGATTCGACTGATCTAAATCAGATAGAACATTTAGGTTACGTTTCTGGAATTGCTCCGTTTTTACGTGGACCTTACCCTGCGATGTATATAAACAAGCCTTGGACAATTCGTCAATATGCCGGCTTTTCAACTGCAGAAGAAAGTAATGCATTTTATCGAAGAAATTTAGCTGCTGGTCAAAAAGGTTTATCGATTGCGTTTGATTTAGCCACTCACCGTGGATATGATTCAGATCATCCTCGTGTTGAAGGGGATGTTGGAAAAGCAGGGGTTGCAATTGATTCAATCCTTGATATGAAAATTTTATTTGATGGTATTCCTTTAGATAAAATGTCAGTTTCAATGACAATGAATGGTGCAGTACTTCCTGTTTTAGCATTTTATATTGTTGCTGCTGAAGAACAAGGGGTAGATCAATCACAGCTTACAGGAACGATTCAAAACGATATTTTGAAAGAATATATGGTGAGAAATACTTATATTTATCCGCCAGAAGCATCAATGCGTATTATCGCTGATATTTTTTCTTATACTTCACAACATATGCCAAAATTCAACAGCATCAGTATATCTGGTTACCATATGCAAGAAGCAGGGGCTACTGCAGATATCGAATTAGGCTATACTTTGGCAAATGGACTGGAATATGTTCGAACTGGTTTAAAAGCGGGAATCGATATTGATTCGTTTGCCCCTCGTTTATCATTTTTCTGGGGAATCGGAATGAACTATTTCATGGAAATTGCAAAAATGAGAGCAGCTCGTCTACTTTGGGCTAAATTGATCAAATCATTTGACCCAAAGAAAGAAAAATCTATGGCGCTAAGAACGCATTCACAAACATCTGGTTGGAGTTTAACTGAACAAGATCCATTTAATAATGTGACTCGTACATGTATTGAAGCGATGGCTGCTGTGTTAGGACATACGCAATCACTTCATACGAATGCTTTAGATGAAGCGATTGCATTACCAACTGATTTCTCTGCTCGTATTGCCCGAAATACGCAGCTTTATTTACAAGAAGAAACTGGAATTTGTAAAGTAGTTGACCCTTGGGGAGGCTCATATTACGTTGAATCGTTAACAAGTGAATTAGTTCAAAAAGCTTGGGCACATATTAAAGAGGTTGAATCATTAGGTGGTATGGCAAAAGCGATTGAAACTGGTTTACCAAAGATGAGAATCGAAGAAGCAGCAGCAAGACGTCAAGCTCACATCGATTCAGGTAAAGAAACAATTATTGGCGTTAATAAATACCGTCTTGAAAAAGAAGATCCATTAGATGTTTTAGAAGTCGACAATACTGCTGTTCGTGAAGCGCAAATTTTGCGATTACAAGAGCTTCGAGCAACTAGAGATGAAGCGAAAGTTCAGTCAACATTAGCCGCAATTACTGAGGCAGCGGAGTCTGGGGAAGGTAATTTGTTAGCGCTTGCAATTGAGGCTGCTAGAGCACGTGCAACTTTAGGTGAAATCTCAGATGCTTATGAAAAAGTAGTGGGTAGACATAAAGCTGTTATTCGTTCAATCATGGGCGTTTACAGTGCGGAATACGGTGAAAAAGATGAAATAGAGATTGTACGTAAAATGGCTGATGATTTTGAAGAAAAAGAAGGTCGTCGTCCTCGTATTATGATTGCTAAACTAGGGCAAGACGGTCATGATCGTGGAGCGAAAGTAATTGCAACAGCATTTGCTGATTTAGGCTTTGATGTAGATATCGGTCCTTTATTCCAAACACCAGCGGAAACGGCACTTCAAGCAGTTGAAAATGATGTTCATGTTATCGGAATGAGCTCTTTAGCAGGAGGCCATAAAACGCTACTTCCACAATTAATGGAAGAATTAAAAAAACTAGGTCGACCAGACATTGTTCTTGTTGCTGGAGGGGTAATACCTGCAGGAGACTATGAGTTTTTATTAAAGAACGGAGCGGCAGCAATCTTCGGACCAGGTACTGTTATCCCAGTTGCGGCACAAAAGGTTATTGAAGAAATTAATCGCCGACTTGAGGATTCGATTTAAATGGATCACGAAAACAAAAGAAAGAAAAAGCTTTCAGAAGACGACTATGTAAATGGAGTACTTGAAGGCAATCGAACTATTTTAGCCCAAACAATTACCCTTATAGAAAGTAATTCGTCAGCACATATGAATTCTGCACAAAATGTGTTGACGAGGTTACTTCCTCATTCAGGTCGTTCGATCCGGATTGGAATAACTGGGGTTCCAGGTGCCGGTAAAAGTAGTTTAATAGAAAGCTTTGGAACATATTTGTGTGAACAAGGACATAAAGTAGCCGTTTTAACAATTGACCCAAGTAGCACAATTACAAAAGGTAGTATTTTAGGAGACAAAACAAGAATGGATTCACTTTCAAAGAATCCGAATGCATTTATTAGGCCATCTGCATCAGGTGGATCTCTTGGTGGGATTGCACGTAAAACACGAGAATCTATGCTAGTGTGCGAAGCAGCAGGCTATGACGTGATTTTAATCGAAACTGTCGGTGTTGGACAAAGTGAAGTACAGGTTCGTTCAATGGTAGATTTTTTTCTTTTAGTCATGCTAACTGGGGCTGGAGACGAGTTACAAGGAATTAAAAAAGGCATCATGGAACTTGCAGATTCAATTGTTATCAATAAAGCCGATGGACAAAACAAATTAAAGGCCAAAGCGGCTAAGGCTGAATTTAATCGAATACTTCACTTATTACAGCCTTCCACTCCAGGTTGGTCTAGTAAAGCATATACAGCTTCCGCGTTACTAGGTGAAGGTATTGAAGAAATATGGAATGAAATTAATGCGTTTAAAAATTTAACAACTGAATCTGGCTATTTTTCTTTGCGCCGTCAAAAACAAATGATTGATTGGATGTACAACATGGTTTTTGAACAGTTGAAACTAAGTTTTATGAATCATGAAAGTGTAAAACTAAATTTAAAATCGATTGAAAGCTCAATTGTAAATGGAGAATTAACAGCAACTTCAGCTGCAAACTATTTATTATCCATTTTTGAAAGCAATAGGAAGGAGCCATTGTAATGCATGAGACTAGTCCAAAAAAAATTAATCATATTGGAATTGCAGTAAGAGATTTAGAAACTTCTATTCAATTGTATACGAATGTACTTGGCTTAAAACTTAAAGGAATTGAAACAGTTGAAAGTGAAAAAGTACGAGTAGCATTTATCGAAATCGGAGAAGTGAAAATTGAACTTTTAGAAGCAACTAGTCCAGAAAGCCAAATCGCAAAGTTTATTGAGAAAAAAGGCGAAGGAATTCACCATATCGCATTAGAAACAGAAAACTGTGAGAAACAGCTTGAAATGATGAAAGAACACGGAATTAAACTTATAAATGAAGTTCCAAAAAAGGGGGCGCATGATAGCCTAGTCGCTTTCCTTCATCCAAATTCAACGAATAAAGTATTGTTTGAGCTATGCCAACCATCATCTAGTGCTACTAAGAAAGGAAGTTGAATAAAGTTATGACGACAGCTTATGAGAAAATTAATGAATTAATGGACCGAAAGAGAGTAATTGAACTAGGCGGTGGAGACGAGCGAATAGATTCACAGCATAATAGAGGGAAATTAACTGCTAGAGAACGTATTAATCTTTTATTAGATGAAGATACTTTTGTCGAATTAAATCCTTTTATTAAACACCGCGCTACTAATTTTGGAATGGATAAAATGGATAGTCCAGGTGAAGGTGTAGTCACAGGTTACGGTAAAGTCCATGGACGTTTAATCTATGTTTTTGCACAAGATTTTACAGTATTTGGTGGAGCATTAGGTGAAATGCATGCTATTAAAATTGCAAAAGCTATGGACTTAGCTGCAAAAGTAGGTGCTCCGATTATAGGATTAAACGATTCTGGTGGTGCTAGAATACAAGAAGGAGTAGTTTCATTAGACGGTTACGGTCATGTATTTTATCGGAATTCGATCTACTCTGGCGTTATTCCGCAAATATCAGTCATTATGGGACCATGTGCAGGTGGAGCAGTCTATTCACCAGCTATTACTGATTTTGTTTTTATGGTTGAAAAGACAAGTCAAATGTTTATTACAGGTCCAAAAGTAATTGAAACAATCACTGGAGAAAAAATTACAACGGAAAATCTTGGTGGGGCAAAAGTTCATTCTTCGATTAGCGGTGTAGCTCATTTTACCGAAGAATCAGAACCAGAAATATTGGAACAGGTACGCAGATTAATTAGCTTTTTACCTCAAAATAATAATGAAAAACCAGAAGGAGTTCCATTCTTTGAAAAAGATGATTGGAGAGAAGATCTAATTGACTTAGTTCCAATCGAATCTACGAAAGTTTACGATGTAAGAAAAGTAATTGAGCAAATTCTTGATAATGGAGACTTCATGGAAGTACAACCAAACTTTGCGAAGAACATTGTTATTGGATTTGGTCGAATTGATGGTCACAGTGTTGGAATCATAGCAAATCAGCCAAAAGTAATGGCAGGTGGACTTGATATTAATTCTTCTGATAAACTATCAAGATTTATCCGTTTCTGTGATTCATTTAATATTCCTTTAATTACATTTGAAGATGTAACAGGTTTCTTCCCAGGTGTAAACCAGGAGCATGGTGGAATTATTCGTCACGGAGCTAAAATTTTATATGCATATTCAGAAGCTACAGTTCCAAAAATTACAGTAATCTTAAGAAAAGCATATGGTGGCGCATACGTAGCAATGAACTCTAAAGCAATCGGTGCAGATGTAGTATACGCTTGGCCAAATGCAGAAATCGCCGTAATGGGACCAGAAGGAGCAGCAAATATTATCTTTGCAAAAGAAATTAATCAAAGTATCGATCCAATTGCAACTCGAGCTGAAAAAATTTCAGAATACAGAGAAATGTTTGCAAATCCATATGTTGCAGCTTCTCACGGCATGGTCGATGATGTTATTGATCCAAGAGAAACACGTAAAGTCTTAAAACAATCCTTAGAAATGTTAAGTACAAAAAGTGAAACACGACCTAAAAAGAAACATGGAAATATCCCGCTTTAAAATGTAGTGGATTGTAATGGAAAACAACGTTACTAAATTGACTATATTGAGAATATTTTGATCGAGGTAAAAAGACCTTAATTCAACAGAATGACTAGATATACTTTAAGATTAGTATATCTAGTCAGAGTGTTGAAATATAAAATGGTCTATATGGAAATCGCACATTAAATTGAACTTATTTATGATGAAATGATCATTTTTTGATGATTTATTAATGGAGTTAAATGTTAATATATTGAGCAATTTCATGATTCAAATAATCACTAGTAATGATTTTTTTCTGAAGTTGAAAATATTATGTACTAATTTTTAGAAAAACAAATTCAATTGATTAGTTTAATTAAAGTTCGATATTTGTGGACCTACAAGCTGATAATTACACAACAGTTAGGTTACTCTAGATTACTCTAAGTAAACACTATTTGATTAGGATTTATTGCAAACT
>NZ_NUQC01000058.1:0-15963 GCF_002585125.1 Bacillus sp. AFS029533
TCATGAGTAAGTAAAACAGAAAGAATCTGAAATTTGGTAACTCATAAGGGGTTATAAGTAAGTAAAACAGCCAAAAAAAGAAAATAATATACTCAAATCAAATTGAAACTGATGTTGCTCACTCATCTTGAGATGCGGTAATAGAATGCAACGAGGCACTCAGCTCATGCCCACATCGCCATGAAAAGCGTGCATCCTTCAAAAGAAAATAAGTGTGTTCTTTATATGGGTAAACATTCTGTTGGGGAAATCAACCTGACATTAGTCAAACAAAAAAAAGTGCTTTCTTATGATGACATAAATAGGCACTTTTTTATTGTAAAATGTGGCATTTTAATTTTATTAATTCTTACGGAATAAAAATTGATTTTAAGTGACGAAGACCTACTAATTTGCTTTCTCCTCTAGATGTAGTCAACTCTATGAAATTTGAGTCAATAGAACTCAACTTACCTATATATTCGTAATTTTCTCCACTGTTCATTACGACTAATTCACCAATCAACTTATTTAATTGAACGTCTAACGTGCGTGCTAGAGGGATATTAGAAGGATTAACAGGTAATAAATTATTACTTAACATATAAGGGGTCTTTTCAGTGAGATAAGGGGTTAACCACTTTAAATGCTGTAGGGATATATACATGATTTTATAGATCGGTGAATAGAATACAAAGTAATTATTCATGATGGTTGTAATAAAGCCATGAAAAGAACGATTATTTGAAAGATTAATTTCAACAAAAATCCCTTTGGCAGCAGTTAAGACTTTACGTAAAGATAACTCATCTTTTTCGTGTTCTAGTTCTTGTAGGGAGGGAACAACACCAAATGATTCTTCGAGTGTACTTTCACTAAGATTATGAATATGAAGTAGTGGAATATAAAGGAAATTTTCACCATTGAAAACAACTAATAAATCATTTCCAACTTCAATTAAGATTCCATCAACATTACTGTTACCAGATATTTCAATTGTAACTTGTTTGTTGAGAAAATTTTTGAAACTTGCCATGATTTTCTCCTTTCTTAAAAAGATAAATCATTATGATTCAGACACGTTCATTTCTGAAAAAGGATTTTCAATTTTATTTATATGGGTATATCGATTAGAATGATAGTTTGTCTAAATAAAATCAATCATTTCATTTAAAGGTTGGCAAGATAGATAGTGCCTGTCTTATATGAATGAAAAAGATTATTAAGTTTGAAAACTTTATAGTTGGATCAGTTAGTTCATAACAGCATACTTCCAATGATTTATTGATTACCACTCAAAATTAAGTATAGTTTCAAATTACGTTATAAGGGGTTTACATAATTAGAATGGCATCGAGGGTCAAAGTTTTATAAAAAAAGGGTCGTTTTATTTCATAAAACGACCTTTCTAAACATTATTTTCTTCTTCTTAATGTTTGGCTTGTCGTATTACTTCTTTCGTAAACTTCAAATTTTTCTCCGAAACTTACACTTTTTACATGATAAGTAGCAAGATACACTAGTTCATCGTTAAAAGAAATTTCTACATAATCATGGTTTGCATCAAGAAGAATACCTTCAACTTTGTCGTGGCCACCGCGATTAATTTTTACCCATTGTCTAACTTGAGAATTTAATAAGTCTACAAAACTCTCGTTTGGTAATAATTCAATCGTATTGTACATTTCATCATAAGATAATCTACCTTTTGCAAATGAAGTTACGCTTTTAATATGAGTATAAGGGAAGTAAATTACACCTTCAGCCTCTGTAAAAAGAGCAATATGTGTTTCATATGCACCAAGTAATAAACCTTCTTTAGATTCATGACCTCCTCGACCAATTCTAACTCCTTTACCTACGAATACTGAGAATAACTCTTTATTCACTTTTTCATCGCTCCTTGTTTTTTCTGTGCGGTTACAATGTATTTATATGTGCCCTGTCAATTGTTTGTACTAGGATATTTGTCCAATTTAGATGAATATGTATAAAATTAGTCAAGTGTTGATGGGCATATATTTGGTATTTCAATTAAATTTGTAGATTACTTGATTGAGAAAAAAGTAACATGATAAATATTGTCCGTTCATATAATTTATGAGAGCACACTTACGAGGGAGGAACAACAATGGCAAGAAAAGAGTCTAAAGAGGGTGTAAAGCCATTATTATATATTGCACAGCCTGATTTTCAAGAAGCCAAGTTGAACGTACAACACTCATATGTGGTCAAAGTAAATAATCAGGATCAAAAACAAAAGGATAAAGAATATGTAGCTTCTAAATACGTGGAAGTTGAAGAACTAGATCAATTAGAAGAATTAGATGAATTAGAAGAACTGGAAGATGTTGTAGATTTAGATGAACAAGAAGAGCAACAAGAAGAGCAACAAGAACAAGAAGATCAAGAAGAACAAGTCGAAGCAGACAATACTTGGATGAAAAAACCATTTAAAGCGATGACGAATGAAGAAAAAGTATTATTTATGATAAATAAGCCTCATTATATTCCAAAAGTTGAGTGCCGAATTCGTACAGAAAAAGATTTATATATTGGCTATATTATGGGTTACAACGAAGGAAAGGTTTCAATTAAGGTTTCTTCAAAAATTAATGATGTTGAATTGGATATTCAAAGTATTGTAAGTATTCAAATGGTAGGTATTTAAGGCGTTAAAAAGGTGGTAGATACATGATCTACCACCCATAGTTTTTTAGTTTACATTAAACTTACAGATTTGTAACGTGTACGTCACGTAGGCATTGGATTGCACAGAAGCAATCTAGGTCAACTGTTACACAAGTGTTTGATGCTACAAACATGTCAGAGTCTACTAATTCGCAGAAAGTATTTTGGTTGTTGTTTTTGTTGTCTTTGTTGTCTTTGTTGTTTACTGGAATTAATGCTCTTAACACTGCACAGCAATCTTCATCTACACTTTCAACACGGAAAACAACTGTATCTTGGCAATTGTTCATTTGACCGTTTTTGTTGTTGTTGTTGTTGTTATCATTGCCATCACGATTTTGTGCCATCATCATCATATTATTATGATTAAATGCTGGTACTCTAAATAATTCACCGTTTGCTAAATACAATAGGAAAGGGCGAGTATTTGCAAGTGGTACATTAGGGTTAGCACCTAAGAATGGAACGTCACAACCTGTTGGGCAAGTGTTTGTTGCGCAATCTTGTAGATCATTTATGAATTTTACAACGTCACATACGCAATGGTTTCTTTTTTTGTCGTGGTTGTCTTTGCAACTCATCATTTTCACTCCTTATCACTTTAGATGGATATTACATTACTATGATATTAAGCAGGCGAAAAACGGTTACTGAAGATTTTTGCTTTTTTAGATAAATGGGCTTAGGAGCAAAGTAGTACAGTTTAAGCAGGAAAGACAAAGAAGAGCTTAGATCTGTAATATGTAAATAGGGAGAGAAATAAGAAAAGGAGAGGAGAAGGGTTGGAAGGGATTAGAGGAGCATAAATGTAGGGTAAGGAAGTGAAATTATTTACCCATTGCATCCATATCCCTTGTCCTGCGTACTTAACATGGATATAAGTTGGTTGTTGCTATTCATCTTAATTTTGGCAAGCTTTCGATTGACTCGTTTAGTAGTTCACGATAAAATAACAGCTTTTCTAAGAAGGCCTTTTATTGATGAAATAACGCTTGAAGAGAATGGGATGCCAGTTACTTATACAAAGATTAAAGGAAGTGGAATCCAATACTTTTTTGGTGAGCTATTAAGTTGTACTTGGTGTAGTGGAATTTGGTGTACAGCGTTATTACTATTAATATATGTGTTCTTTCCATATGTGGGTGAGTTCATCATCATTTTGTTAGCTATTGCAGGGGCAGCTGGCGTAATAGAAACGATTGTTAATAGACTGAATTCATAATTTTAGGTAGAACGATTGAAAATTCCTTTCATATACTATTGTGAATAGACTTAATTAGGAGGGAAGATATGTACAATCAAGGTCAGGGTCAAATGACTCCTTTTCAATGGCAACAACTCCAACAACAACAGCAGTACCAAATGCAGCAACAACAAATGCAGCAACAAATGAATCAAGCGAACTATAACCCTTATTACCAAGGAGCTCCGGCGGGCTACGTGAAAAAATCAGGTTGTGGCTGTGGCAGTAGAACAACTAGACGATAATCCATAAAAAAAGGTGAGCATATTTTGCTCACCTTAATTTTTTATACAAGAAAGTTGTTCAATCTCATTTCTTATTAATAAAACGTCGAATTAGTCTTGATGTATTAGCTTTTTTTCCTCTTCTTTTTTGAAGAATCGATAAGTATAATAGCTTTCTAGCTCTTGTACATGCCACATAAAGAAGGCGACGTTCTTCTTCTAGTTGATCTAAGTTACCATTTTTTAAGGATTCTAAAGCATAATCATGAGGGAATCCTCCGTCTACAACCCCTAGAATATAGACATAATCATATTCTAATCCCTTTGAACGGTGAGCTGTTAAAAGCGAAATATTATCTTGTGATGATTGATTTTTTTTCTGCTTATATTCTTTAAATTTAGCAGAAATATGAAATGCGTGTTCAATAAACTCTCGAATTGATTTGAAATTTTTGCTTACGACCTTCAAATCTCTCAAATCATCAGAAGGTCGTTCGATTTTATTAGACTCATTTCCACGCTTTTTAATATAGTCCATAAATGCTGGACTTTCTTCAATTCGCTCAATTGCTTCTAAAGGAGATGCGTGTTTTAAATAACGTAAAATCTTGATCAGGTTTTCAATTTTTTTAATTTGAAATGGTGCTGCACTTTTAATCGTGGTGAATGCTTCTAAGAAAGATAGATTTTGCAATACACTATTCATTTTTGCATCTTGAAATGCTTGTTGTTTTAGGAAAAAGACCGGTAATATTTCTTTCAATGCTGCTTGGTGGTCCTCATCACCTATTAATAGTAAGAAAGAGATCATTTTTCGAATAATAGGTCGATCATAAAATGAATCACCATCTTGGTCGATTGTAAAAGGCAAGCTTGTTCCAATTAATCGCTCAAAAACAGCCCTTGATGCAGTATTTGTGCGATACAAAATAGCAAATTGTCCTGGATTTGCACCGTTATTAATTTTTTCTTTCATATCATTAATAATCATCGTTGCTTCTTCCTCTTCATCGTATGGAAAAAAGAAAGAAGGTACTTGGTCGTAGTCATATTGAGCATGCATTGATTTTACAAAACGGTTTTTATTTGGCTTAATGACTTCGTTTGCCAATGTTACAATCCCATGGGTAGAACGATAATTTTCACTTAAATGATAAATTGTAGATCCTTTGAAATGTTCTTTAAAGTCCAAGATAAACCTGGGGTCACTTCCTCTAAACGCATAGATTGACTGGTCATCATCACCAACAGCCGTTATATTTTCTGTATGTTGAAAAAGGATTTTGAGAATATTGAATTGGATTTTATTAATATCTTGGAACTCATCCACTAATAAACACTTAAATCGATTTTGATAATGTAAAAGTAATTCATTATTTTCATTTAGCATTTCAAAGCAACCAAGTAACATATCGTCAAAATCAAATTGCCCATTTTGCTTTTTTAATGATTCATAGCCTTCATAAAGAGAAGCGACCTGTTCTTCCCAAGCATCTTTTGATCGAATCTCATGTGGATAAACACATGAGTTCTTCCATAAGCCAATTTGTTGAATGGCTTGGTCATATGCAAATGACTTTTCATCAATTTCAAGTCGTCGGCCAATTTGCTTTAACATGATCTCCTTTTGAAAATCTGATTTAATTAAACGGCTTGAATCCCATTTTGCTCGATCAAATCGTAAAAGCATTTTATAGAAAATGCTATGGAAGGTACCAATTTCCATCTGTTGAATAGGGTAACCTAGACCTTTCATTCTTTCTTTCATTTCTGCAGATGCTTTTGACGTAAATGTTACAAGCATCATTTCATGAGGAAGTATACCGCTATTCATTAAATGCATTGCTCGAGTTGTTATGACTCGTGTTTTACCACTTCCGGCTCCAGCAAGTACAAGTAAAGGTGAACCGATATGTGTAACAGCATTCCATTGTTGAGAATCTAATGAAATTTGATTGATCACAAATTGATCCGTCTTTTGTTCATTTATTTTATATGGTGGAATATTGTAAAAAGGTAGTCTGTTAATAAATTGATTTTCATCTGTTTTTTCGATTGTAGCTGTATTTGAAATTGAACGCTTAGTAGGTAGTTTAATAATACGATCAGTATTTTCCGTAGTAGAAGGATTATTTTCAAATCTAGCAACCATTTCTTGCTCCAACTCTACGTTATGATTCATACATGCTAGATTTTGCTCTTTGTTTATATGATAAAAATGAGGAATATCATAAATAGTTAATGTGAAATTTAAGTTTTGATGGCAATTAACACATTTAACTTCCCCGCGAATACTGGCTTGATATATTTCCTCATATCTTGATCGAGGGAATTCTGGTAAATAGATTGATTGATTTTGATAGTTTGCAATTTTCATTATTTTCCCCCTTAAAATTAAAGCAGACTCATCTATGTTACCAAAAAGATTTGTGTACGAAAAGTGAATTTTAATGGGAAAAAAGTATCTTTTGATATGTATCGAACTAAATACATTAGTAAGACCGTTGTTTGTTTCATAGCCACGAGTATATTAAAGCCCCATGAAAAAACTATGATTCAATTGAATCATAGTTTTAAGTGTGTTTAATTTAATTTTAGTTTCATTTCTGCGTGTGGAATGCCAGCTTCAAAAAATATTTCGGAAGAGATTTTATAACCTAATTTTTCATAAAAAGGAATTGCAGATTCTTGTGCGTGTAGGACTAATTGATCTAATCCTTTTTCCTTTGCAGTTTTATGAATTAAGTACATAATTTCATTCCCAATTTTTTTTCCTCGATAGCTACTTAACACACAGATTCGCTGAACTTTTCCAGTCGATTCGATTAATCTAAGTCGACCTGCAGCAATCGGTTGTTCTCCATCGTATGAAACAAAATGTATACATTCTTCGTCAAGGCCATCAAACTCTAATTCTCTAGAAATTTGTTGTTCCTCTACAAAAACTTCTACTCTTACTTTAAGAGCGTCTTGTATACTTTCGTCTGTTGCTGCTACTATAGTGCGAATGCTCATTTTTTTGCTCCTAATTTAAATGTTTCATATACTTCCCAAGCACCGTTTTCTAATTGGTAAACTAATTTAAAGTTATCTACTACTTCATTGTAACTAAATTGAATCATGCGTAACTGGCCTAGAATATCAGCAAATTCAGCATCTTGTAATTGCTGACCAATTGTAATATGCGGTACGAATGCATAATCTTTTGTTTCTGGGAAAGCGCCAGTGTGCATTTTTTCATGAAGCTCTTTCAATGCTTCAACAGGTGTAACTTTTAAATAAATGACATTATTAACTGGTGCAAAAGAACTTACTTTATTAATTTCCAATTCAAATGGTTCAATTTGACTCGCAATTTCATTTAATTGTGAAATAATATTTGGAAGTTGATCTTCACTTAGTTCGAATCCACTTCTTAATGTAACATGAGGAGAGATTAACGTATACGCTGGATCAAAACGTTTTCTATACTCATTAGCCTTTTCTTGAACGAAATTAGATGGGAAAAAAACAACGCCACATTTCATAAAAATTACCTCCTGTTTGCGATACTTTATATTTTAATTTGAAAAAATTAACGAAAGAAAAATAACTAATTTTAATTATACCAAATTTTTTGAAAATCGCTAAGTTTCACGAATTATTTTGCTAAACTAATTTTTAATACCTCTTCAAGCTGCTTTTCCCAGTTTGTCCAAGTATGGTCCCCTTCATATTCTTCATAATGTAATTCTACAGGGAAGTTAGCTAAATAATCTTTTAACTGTAAACCACCTTTGACAAAATTAACCCATTGCTTACTTGGTGTAAAAACATTTTCTTCTTGTTTTCCAACAGTTTGAACAATTGAAAGAATTGAATTTAATTTTGTATTCTCTAAAAATTCTATAACATCATCATTCACAAATGGAGATTGCATAACGACTTGTCCAAATGTATTTGGATATGTAAATGCAGCTTGTAATGAAACAGTCCCACCTAATGAATCGCCGATTAATGTCCTGCTATGGGCTAATCCAAGTAAAGGTAAATGATCATCTAAATACGGAAGTAATTCTTCAGCTAAAAAACGAATATAATTTTTTTGACCAGGTTGGGAAGGGTGGTATAGCTTAAAGCGCTCCTCTGGTGAAGAATATGGTATTCCTACAATGATTGTAGGTTGAATTGAACCTTCTTTTGTTAATTTTTCAATTACTCGATGAACTTTTCCTAAATTAAAATAGTCTTGTCCATCTTGAGCGATTAATAAGTGATGTTTTATTAACGGAGTGTACATGCTTGAATAGTATATTGTAAATGTGATTTCTTTTTTTAGGTGTTCACTATATAATGTATGTTCTTCTCTAGTCCCATTTGTTTGAATCATAAAATGTCTCCTCTTCTTTTCCCTAGGATGATATAATTAGATGTTACTTCATACTAAAAATTTAGAAAAGCAAAATGTTTTAAACGCTTACAAAAATAAGTCGAAATGAGGTGAAACATGAGTAAAAAACAACCAAATGCAATGATGTCTTTATTAATTTTGTCCATTATTGCGATTTCAACTTCAGCTATATTAGCTAAATGGACGAAAGCTTCTCCATCTGTTTTAAGCATGTATCGCCTCTGGTTTACATGTATATGGATGCTACCATTTGTATTGAAGCGAAAAAATGAGTTAAAAGCCTTAAAAAAATCGCATTATAAATCATTCGCTTTAGGTGGATTAATGTTAGCTGTCCATTTTATTTTATGGTATGGTTCATTAGTTTTCACTTCAGTGGCGAGCTCAACGATTATATTAGCTCTTCAGCCATTAGTTGCAATGATTCTTGGATTTTTTGTATTTAAAGAGCGAACGTCTATGCAATCTAAAATATGTATGATTATCGCCATTATTGGTGTATGTCTAATAGGATTCGGTGATATCGGCTTAAGTATGTCAGCGTTTAAAGGTGATATTCTTTCATTTTTAAGTGTAATTGCTGCAGTACTCTATTTAATGGTTGGACAAACAACCGTAAAAAATACATCTCATTGGGTGTATAGTTTTTGGGTATTCGCATTTTCAGCTGCATTTTTAACAATCTATAATATCGTAACGATGGATAATTTCTTTGATTACCAATCAAAAGATTGGATCATATTTATTGCATCTGCCATTATTCCTTCATTAGCACATATCATAAATAACTATTTATTAAATTACGTAAATGCTACGACAATATCAATGAGTATACTTGGGGAACCAGTTGGTGCATCTATTTTAGCAGTTTTCCTTCTTCACGAAATGTTATCATCATTTCAGCTAATTGGAGGTACGATCGTAATTGTGAGTGTATTCTTGTACTTATATCAACAACAAAAAGAAGTTACTTCAATACAAGTTAAAACAGATAATTCTACATCAGCTTAGATCAACTAATTAATTTTAAAAATTTCAAAAGCTTTCAAATCATTCATATGGTTTGAAAGTTTTTTTGTTTTTTAACTAAAAATAGGTAGAATAGATAATAGCTATTAGAAAAAAATTCCATAAACTTTTATCCAGCCAATTTAAAGGAGAAAAGAGCTACTTATGAAAAAAAAGAAGAGAAAAGCCAAAAATCCTCTCCATTACATATTTATTTCTTATATCATCATTACATTTTTATTTTCATTCTTATACTTTCTCCCATTTACGCGAATTTCGAATATAAGCTATATAGACAGTTTATTTGTTTCAACAAGTGCAATTAGTGTGACTGGGTTAACAACAGTAAACTTAGTTGAGACCTTTAATGTGTGGGGAAAAATACTATTAATGATCCAAATGGAAATTGGGGCAATCGGAATTGTTGTATTTATTAGCTATGGTTTTATGATACTCGGTATTCGAATTACGATTTCAAATCTATTAGTCGTATCGAAGGATCAAAATCAAAGTAGCATTAAGTCAATAAAAAGATTAAGTTTGTCAGTTTTATATACATCATTATTTTTTCAATTTATAGGTGGACTCTTTTTTTATAGTCAATTTAGAGGGAAATATGACACTGCATTAGAAACCTTATTAGTTACTGCTTTCCATTCAATTGCAAGTTTTACAAATACAGGTTTTGATTTATTTGGGAATAGCTTAATATCGTTTCAAAAAAATAATTTAGTTTTAATTGTAACAGCAGCTTTAATTTTTATAGGTGGATTAGGATATCCGACTATTATGGAGTACATCTATAAATACAAAAAGAAAAAGTCCTTATTTACAAGGGTTAATATGCGCCTACATTTTTCGTTTATGATTCTTGGAACAATTGTATTTTGGCTTTTAGAAAGAGGCCATGCGTTTAAACATTTAAATTTTTTGGATCAACTAACTAATTCATTTTTTTTATCAGTTACGAGTCGAAATGGAGGATATGCACCTCTAGATATTGCCGAACTAACATTACCTGCCATCTTAATACTTTTAGTGCTGATGTATATTGGTGGAGCTTCATCGAGTGCAGCAGGCGGGATTCGGCTAACAACAGTATCGGTCTTAGCCGCTAAGATGTTTTCAGTCATTAAGTCACAGGACGATACAATTATTTTTAGAACAAGTGTAAAGAAAGAGGTTGTTGACCGTGCATTTGTAATTGCGATGAGCTTTATCATTTTAATCACGGTCGCAACCATTATAATTTCGATTTTTGAACCGTTTCAGTTAGATTTAATATTACTAGAAGCCATTTCGGCAATTACAAATACTGGATTGTCATTAGGGATTACAACAAATATTCATAGTGTGTCAAAAATAATATTAATTTTACTAATGTTTATTGGAAGAATTGGGATTTTCACACTGATTTATTTCGTATTTAGAGTCGATAATCAAAAATTAAAATATGTTGAAAAAGATTTAGCAGTTGGGTAAGGAGGAGAGTATATATGCCAAAACAATATTTGGTAATAGGTGCTGGACGTTTTGGGCGAGGAATTGTAAAAGAATTTGATCGGTTAGGTCATGAAGTCGTTGTATGTGATAAAGATAAAAAGACTTTAGAGCAATTAGAAGAGTACACAGAATATGCAGTAATTGGCGATTTACGTGAAGAGTCTATTCTAGAGGATTTAAATGTAAGTCAATTTGACGCAGTATTTGTAGCGATTGGAACGGATTCTTTAGCCTCGATCTTAATTACGAGAAGATTGAAAGAGAGAAAAGTTAAAAGAATTATTTGTAAAGCAAATAATCGTGAAGTTGGTGGGATTTTAGAAAGTATTGGAGCGGATTTAGTTATTTATCCTGAAGAGGAGGCTGGACATAAAGCAGCACGAATGGAAGCGATGAGTGGAATCATCGAATACATTGAAATTACAAAAAACGTTGCAGGTGTTGAAACGGTCATTCCTGAAAAATTGGTTGGTAAAACATTAAGAGAAATGAGTTTTTCGATGAAATATGGCATAACTGTTGTCCTAATCATCCGCGATGGTGAACCGATGGTATCGCAAATTGGAGACGTAGTTTTTCAGAGTGGGGATTTAATTTTTATTGTAGGAGAAAAATCAAAAATAGAATTGTTTAAGAAGAAAGTTGGATAAATATAATTAGGGCTCAATTACAATTACCTATTTGGAACGTTTAAACATTATATTTGAATATACTAATCCTAAATGACTAATCAAGGATTGGTGTATTATAATGAGCCAAGTTATGGAAGTTATTGGAGCATGGGTCAATGCAATTGGAACAATCAGTTCTGCTATTAGTAGTACACCCATGAGAGGATTAAAAGGAGAAAACCGAAAAAGATGGGAGGATATAAGTTTTCATCTTGATTTTGGTGGAAATTCTTTTCAAGCAATCGGAAATTTAATAGAAGCTTTTTTAGGCGAACCTAGTGTAATAGAAGATGCAGGTGAAATTATCCAAGCTTCCGGTAACGTCACTGTATTATTTAGTTTATTAGCTGCTGAAGCAGAGGAAGAAAAAGTAGAAGAAGAAAAAGATGCAGATCGAGCAATAAAATTAAATATTACAGGGAATGCACAACAAGCTTTTGGTGGATTAATTGCTGCCTTAGAAGAAGTCAGTTCAGAGGACTTTGATGTATCTGGTTTTATGGGGAACTTTTTACAAGCTATTGGAAATACATTGCAAGTATTGGGTGGTCTTGTAGAGTTAGAAATAGAAGATTTAAAGGACTATTTAGAAGAAACCGGGCAAGTAGAACAACCTAGCGATTTATCAGATGGAGTGATATTTGACGTACTTCAAGAATATCATGGCAGTGCTCCTGTACCTGAGGCTAGTGAACTATCGGATGGGATTATATTTGATGAAGTACAAGAATACACTGGAAGATTGCCAGAAGAAGAAACCGTTGAACTTACAGATGAAATGGAAGATCATAATGAAAATATACTATCAACCCAATCTAATGAAGAAATATTAAATGAAATAGAATATCTTTTTGGTAGAATACCAGATTACGAACCGATTGAAATGCAAGACGAAACGATTCCAAGTCACCAGGATGGATCCATTTCTAGCGAACAAGGCGGGCCAAGTGATCTGTCAGATGGGGTCATTTTTGATGTACTCCAACAATATGAAGAAGAAACTGAAACAAATCCATTAGTGAAGGAATACGAAGAATTAGCATTACTTTTAAAATACAGTGGAAGTTGGATTCAAGCTGGCGGTTCAATCGTATCCGTTTACTCTGAACAAAAAGAGTTATTTAAGGGGGATGCTGAACAAAAAGAGGAAGAGAAACAAGAACTAGAAGAGAACAAAAACCTTAGAAGAAGAAATAGAAAGAAAAAATCGACGGAAAATAAGGTCGAATCAAATCAAGAGAAAAGCAAAACTTCGAAATATACAGAGATAAAGAAAAAGAGCTAACAAAAATAAGCTATAGTGTTGATGTTAGTTCTAGATACATAGATTATAGAATAAAGCCATTTCTTAAAGGTGCATAAAATGAGCATGTAGAAAGAGAAAGAATACTAGGGTTTTGCAGTGCTTGAATAGTAACAAAGGCAACAAAAAACTAAAATTGAAAACGTTTTTGGAATTTTTGATTACATAATAGGCAAAAAGGAAAATATTAATAATAAAGAGAGTGGACCTTCACTATTTTTGGGTTAAGGAATATTATTATTTAACTATTGGAGAGATTGCCTATGAAAAGTAGAATGATTAAAATCGTTAAAAACTATAAAGTTCAGACATTTGTGTTTGGTGTGGGTGTATTACTTTTGTTCTTAACAATTGTAGTTGGTAGTATTCTATTAAGCAATATACCAAGAGACAAAGATTTGAGATGGAAAGATTTGATGCATACAATAAACGAAATAGAAGCAAAGTCGAATAGATGAGCGTTTTTCAAAATTGAAAAATACATTCTAGTGGACTTATATTCGAAATTTTTTGTTAAATATTGGTTGAAGAGTATTAGACAAAACAGTATAATAGACTTAATAAGAGAGAATTGTATCTCCAATATATTACGATTCCATAGCTCAGCTGGGAGAGCACTACCTTGACAGGGTAGGGGTCGCTGGTTCAAGTCCAGTTGGGATCATACAATTAAGGAAGTTCAAACCTAAGTGTATCAAGGGTTTGGGCTTTTTCTTTGTTTTCAGTTATTTCAATTTTTTGTAATGAATATTATTCATCGCACAAAGACTGCACAAAAACTTCACGAACTTTTTAATTAAGTCCAAATTTCTTATCGAATCGATCGGCTGTCTGCTTCTGCATTTCTTCATTTGAATGTGAGTAAATATCAAGTGTTATTCCAACTCTTGAATGACCTTAATCTCTCGCTAACTACTTTAGGATTCTCGCCCATTCGCATAAGAATAGTAGCATGAGTGTGGCGCAAAGTATGAAATGAAATATTAGGCACGTTTGCTTTTCCGATACTCAGCCATAGAAGCAGTATTGACGGTTTTAATTCTTTTTCATTCGCTGTGGTGCAGCGCTCGCGCTGCATGAAGGAACTACAGGAGCTACGGGTGCTACGGGTGCTACTGGAGTAGTTGAAGGTTGTTTATGTGATTGCTGTATTTTTCCTATGCAGAACGTTTTACAGCAACTTATCGGGGAAACTGTGATTCTTGGCACGATTGCAGACACACCAAACGTACCCCCTCTTTTCTTTTTATTCACTATCACTGCTGTGAATGATTTTTTAGTTACTGTTACAGATGGCGTGACAACCTTTGTGGTCAATATTTCTGATGTAACAGGGGTGGGATTTTTACCACCAGGACCTACTATCAACTTGTTGCCACCTGTTGATTCTGGGTGCGAATGTGAATGTCGTGAAAGACCAATTAGAGAATTGCTAGATACACTGATCGGTTCTACAGTGAATCTTTTAGCTGGTAATGGTTCTATTGCAGCAGGTTTTAACGTGGAACAAACAGGTCTTGGCATAGTGTTAGGTACTTTACCAATAAGTCGAACTACAACCGTTAGATTTGCAATTTCAACTTGCAAAATTGTGGCTGTAAATATAAACCCACCTCCTACTGCGACATAGGTTCGTTTTTCTCTGAACAGGCTTTTAAATTGTCTTGAAAAAAAGCGATTCTTCAATTACAAAGATCGCTTTTTTTGCAGGTTGAGGTTAAAGTTTATGATTAAGTTTCGATAAGGTTTTAATAAAGGTAAGGTATTCTTATAGAGCGTTAGTTCAATAAGTATAGTTAAATATCCTTTTTCTCTCTTTCAGAATCAACCTTGAAAAAAGTTCATTAGTGGAATGTTAGAGATACAATTTAATCATATTGAACGAACAAAAGTACGCTTTTTAAAAACGATTGAGTTAAATTCCCCCAAGTTTATGCCCAAACCAAATAACATATATCAACATACTATAGACGCACGATTAATTCTGATGTAATCCGTTCATACATATCAATAGATAAAATACCACAACAACACTCCTTTACAAGGGTTGAATAGGCTAATAAATTACATAGTAAAAGCACTATTATGAGGATAGTTGAAATAATTAATCATATTGAACCAACAAAAGTACGTTTTTAAGAAAAAAACTAAATTGAGTAGATATTAATTCCCCCAAGTTTAAGAATAATTATCTTTTCGAAATGAGTGTATTTTTTTACTTATTTCACATATTCTATAGAATCCTGTAATACCTGGCGGATCTCGTATTACAGGAAACATCCCTCTTCACCTCTCCGGGTATGTTCAAAGAGGGATGTTTATTATTATATGCAAAACTAGATTACATACGTGACTTAAGTAATAAAAAAAATATTACTTTTGATAATCGACATGAAGTACGAGCAAAAAAAGGCTTATTTATTGAGGATAAGGGGTTTATTCGATATTGAAGGTCTTTTTTTCATTTTCTAGAAAAGTAGCTAGGATACTCTGTCATAACAGAAGAAGTAATGCATATTTTCGGTTTTTGTCTTGTTGAACTAACGCATGCATTAATTTTAGAACCAGAGTTACTTCGGTGACTCTTTTTTGTTTAACTAATGGCAGATTAGTTGAATAAGAACAAAAGAGTTGTAAATGAAATTTAGTATCTGCTAATTGCCCAAAAAGATAACTTATATTATTAGATTTTTAAAGTTTTAATTTAAGTATGAATTGCAGATTAATCCAACTTTATAGTTATATTGCTTATTTTTCTAAGCTATAAGAACCACTTTGTCCTATATTAATAAAATAATGTGAACATATATTATATAGGAGAGGTGTAAAATATGTCACAACAACGAAAGATTCCTAGTATTATATCGCTACCGATATGTCAACGATGTTATTGTAATCCGTGTAAATGTAAATGTCACAAATGTAATAGTAATCCATGTAAATGTAAATGT
>NZ_NUQC01000059.1:0-2164 GCF_002585125.1 Bacillus sp. AFS029533
CTTATAATACGAACGCATGCGATACTTCAAAAGAAGATCGCTTTTTCTTATTCGCGTGCCCAGCAAGCCGTTAATTGCTAACTGGTGAAAGTCCAGTCTAGGTAAGAGCCAAGTCGCCTAGTAGCTAACAGGCAACTGGTGGAGAAATCCTAAGGTTGAAGCCCTGTGATAAAGTAACTTCCTTTCGGAAGTGCGAGCAACTCTACAGGTTGTAACATAAAGTGAATCCTGCCGCCTCGTCAAAAGAAACCTCAATAGAGGACAAAGAGAAGTCGAGCCTAGGGATAAAAGGCGAAGACCATGGAAGGTGTGTAGAACTTGGAACAACACTCAAGAATCTCTCGGGGTATGGGGAACGACATGTAAAGAAAGTAATTAAAGGAACTGGGGAGACCCTATTTTACCCTTGGAATTAAAGGAGCGAGGAAGCCTATAAGTGATTGCGAAATGGCGGACTGTAAAGAGGGAGTCGGAGGAGGTCATAGTACCAATGATTATCATGACAACACAACATGATATAGGAAAGGACCTCTACTTTGTTTATGTGTGAGAAGGAGGTAAGAGTGAGTGAATGCTAGAAAACTAGCTAACTACACCGATGAAAAAGCTCAAGAACTTTTGAAAACACTATATCTATGTGCCAAGGAGAAACCTAATCGTAAATTTCATGCATTATACGATAAAATCTATCGCCCTGACATTTTATTAGAAGCGTGGAAACGTGTAAAGAGAAAGAGAGGAAGTGGAGGAATAGACGGACAGACGATTGATGAGATCGTTACAAAATATGGAGAAAGTAAATTCTTAAATGAATTGTATGCACAGCTTAAAGAGAATAATTACAATCCTAATCCTGTTTTGAGGACGTATATTCCAAAAGACGATGGAAAGAAAAGACCTCTAGGGATTCCTACCATAAAAGACAGAGTGGTACAAATGGCAACAAAGCTGGTCATTGAGCCTATTTTTGAAGCTGATTTTCAAGATTGTTCATTTGGATTCCGTCCTAAGAGAAACGCCCATCAAGCGATGGCAAAAATAAGGAAAGCAAGCAGAAATAGTTCTTGGGTAGTCGACGTCGATATCCAAGGTTACTTTGATAACATTAATCAAGACAAACTGATGAAGCTAGTTGAACAGAAAATCAATGACCGCCGAGTTTTAAAGTTAATCCGAAAATGGTTACAAGCAGGAATAATGGAAGAAGGAACGATAAGAAATCCCCTTACGGGGACACCGCAAGGTGGGGTAATCTCTCCATTACTCGCAAATATCTATTTGAACACACTTGATAAACTCTGGATGAAGAAATTCCATCATTTAGGGGAGCTAGTTCGTTACGCAGATGACCTTGTAATTTTAACTAGAACAAAACAACAAGCTTTAGAAAGTATAAAGATATTACAAGCAATCATGAACAAACTGGACTTAACAATCAATCGTGAAAAATCGAAACTAGTAAATCTGTTTGATAACAAAGAAGGTTTTGATTTCTTAGGATTCCACAACCGAAAATTTAAGGTCTTACTAAAAGGTGGAAAATCCTACTACGCAATGTCACACATTCCGAAGAAAAATGCCATGAAAAAGATGAGAGCCAAGATTAAAGCATATACAGAACCGAGACACAAATTGCATTTAGATATTAAAGAAATAGTCAAAGGATTAAATAGGAAGCTTCTGGGCTTTAAAAATTATTATAAAATCTCCTCAAAAGCATCTGAATGGCTAAATAAAATAGATTGGTATGTACTTGAAAGACTCACTCTCTTCTATAACAAGAAAAGAAATAATAGAAATAAACATGGTAATTTAAAGAACGTTCGGGAAGAAATTTATCATTTAATTGTGAAAATGGCAAGGTAGTATCCGTAAAGCACAAGAAAGAAGAACATCGGAAAGCCGTATGAGGGAAAACCTCACGTACGGTTTGATGAGGGGGAGCTGAAAATAGAGGAGATAGCGCAAGCTATCCCTTTGAAATCAGTTCTCTACTCTACAACAAAATGGCAGTTTAGTTGTATAAGGAATGGTATAATAAATTCAAAAAAGAAGTTTTTTAACAGCAATTATTGTTAAATTTAAGGGGATAAATGAAAGTGGATGTTGGATTTTTTTTATTTTGCTTATTCTTTATTGTTTCAGGAATTACACTAATAATAAT
>NZ_NUQC01000005.1:0-46353 GCF_002585125.1 Bacillus sp. AFS029533
AATCCATTGCAAGAGCTGGTATAAACGTATCCATTTGCTGGATCATCTTCATTCCAGTTATTCTAACCATCGTTCGATACTTTTTCTTTTCGAATTAATAACTCATGGCTATTAAAGTGTGCATTTATCCGCTTTATTTGGTATGCTTAACGGATAGTTTTGGACCGGATCCACTAAACTGAATGAAGAAGAGGGTAAAACATGGGAAAATTGAATGCAGTCGAAAAATTGCAAAAAGAATTAATGAAGACGCGCGAAGCGATCGATATCGTCAAGATCATCTTAGCGAAGAAAAACGACCCTCATCTCGAAGAACAGTTGAAAAGATTAATCACCGAACACAACGAAATTGTGACAGAAATCAAGAGCATCCAGTAAGGATGCTTTTTTATCTTATCGCCCTCTACTCGTAACTACCCGGACGCAATCAAATCATTAGACCAAAGAATGCAGTCAATGGAAAATAAATTGCAAGCGATGGATGAAAAATTCACATATTTCATGGACCGACAACATTCAATTGAATAAATGGAATACAAAAAATCAAGTGGAATTTACCATCAATACGCAAGGCTCTTTAAATTTAATTGATGATTTTTGAACTAAAAAAGGTTGTCTAATTAGACAACCTTTAGAAACTCTTATACAACTAACGCACTGCGTTAGTTGTCAGGAATCCCGAACTCAACTAATTTTTCTTTATGAAATTTGTATTCTTCTTCTTTTAGATGATTGTTATAAACGCTCGGTTTCATAATTTTTTTAAAGGACTCTTTTTTATACAAATTTAGAATTTGTTTGTTTAGCTCTGGAAAATGACCCGGATGATATAAAACAACATCTGCATTTTTAAACAAATTCTCTCTTTCAATAAATGTGTTTTTACTTAATAAGTTCGCAAATTGAGCAATCAAAAATAGCACCTCTTCATTTCAATTAATCATTTTTATCAACAATTATTATTCGACAGAAAATACCGGTTACCTTTTTATTCCAATAATCTACCAATTCAAATTAGAAGATACCTTTTTTTCTCATGCTTACTAAAATAATAACTATTCTTGTTACACCAATAATAATTGATAATAATCCTAATACAATCCATAAATAGATATTATTAAAATATAGTCCAATCAGTAAAACTACGCCTATTGTAGATAGAATAAAACTATCTAATTTATTAGGAACATTAACTATTGCGTGCATTATAAGGATTAAAGCATAAATAAAAGTTGAAAATTTCACCCAATAAAACCCAAAGTTTAATGAAAAAGTAAAGAACATAGGACCTAAAATAACAAATATGTTTAAAGTTTTTTCATATTGTTTCTCCGTATTCTATTTTTGAAATTTCTCCAAATCATATTGGTACCGTTTATATTTGTACAATGATTTTAATTTTATCATTAAACCAAAAAGTATTAATCAATCAAAAGACTCATGAAAATTGCAATTTCTTATTCAACTATTCTGCCATAAAGTTCCATAAAAAAAATCGACTATTCAGCCGATCATGTAATTCAACTAAAGCGTGTTTCATATTATTAAAGCTTATTCATAATTGGAACGCCCTATCACATTGCTAACATGAGTTAGTTAATGTACTATGCTGTAAACAACGTTTAAGAAATAGCTAAAATAAAATAAACGCCAAAACAGGTGTTTACAAATTTTTACGATTTACATTAATTCCGTCATAACTAAATAATACAGTTTTTCCATCCATCCTTGTTTCAATATGAGTCGTTCTTCCCCATAATTGGTATAAATATGGTAAAACTTTCTCTAGATATTTAACATCTAATTCAATCTCTTCAAATGAATGCTTTAAATACAATTCACCTTTTTTTTGATAGTCCCCATCATCTACGGTAATATAAGGATATCCTCCATTCGTACGCATATTTACTAATTGATCACGTACATTCACCCAACTTTTATCATTAATCTTATATTCTTTTCCATGTTTTTTAAACAAGTACAAGTCTTTGTTCATCACAAATTCTTTTGATAAATAGTTTCTAATAAAACTAGTATCTGATTCAAGCTCACGTACTTCAAAAATTTTTTCAGTTCCAGAACCAACTTTCACCCCATTTTTTTTCATTTCTTCAGATGGATTGTTATATCTATCTTCAATATCCTCAAACATTTTTAGTCCGAAATAGTAAGGGTTTATACTTGTTTTCGAGGGCTGTACTACACTTGCATTCAATTTTGCATATTCAATTGATTCACCTGAAGTTAAATCTAACTCTCGCATAATACGTTGATGCCAAAGACTAGCCCATCCCTCATTCATAATTTTTGTTTCGAGCTGTGGCCAAAAATATACCATTTCCTCTCGTAACATTGTTAAAATGTCTCGTTGCCACTCTTCTAATTCACGACTAAAATGTTGAATAAATAGTAAAAGATCCTTTTCAGGTTGTGGTGGGAATTTCTTTTTTCGAGGATTTACAGGAGCAATATTTTCTTTTTTATTATCCAAATTCCATAAATCATCATATGGTCCTACTCGAGGAAGGGGGATAATCACATCATCTTCTAATTGCCACGTTAATCTATTTCTTACAATAGAAGGGTCAATATGTTCTTGGATAGCTATAACTGCATTCAAAAATTCATCTACTAACTTTTTTCCATATTTTTGTTCATATTGTTTAATTCTTTCAGCAGTTGCTGCCATGCTTTCTACCATATCTCGATTTGTATTGCTAAAACGCACATTATTTTTAAAGAAATCACTATGAGCGAGTACATGGGCAACGATCAATTTGTTTTGAATCAGGCTATTGGTATCAAGTAAAAATGCATAACATGGGTTAGAATTAATCACTAATTCATAAATCTTACTTAATCCTAGATCATACTGCAACTTCATCTTATAGAATTTTTTTCCAAAGCTCCAATGTGAATATCTTGTTGGCATTCCGTACGCACCAAACGTGTAAATAATATCGGATGGGCATATTTCATACCTCATTGGAAAATATTCAAGCCCAAATCCTTTTGCAATTTCAGTAATTTCATCTATTGCATACTCTAATTCACGTAAATTATTTGAGTCCATTATTATTCCCCCTACTATGTGTATTGACAATGTATGATAATTTTTGACGTTATATACTATGGAGTTCAAATAAATAAATTCTACATAAAATTTGTAGTTTAAATGAGATTACAGGACAAAACCTCTTTTGTGTCGAATTAATATAATTTAGAAGGGAGATGTGAAAATGAGTAAAGAGAGTCTATTAAAGAACCTTCGACTTGCAACAAGAGGAAATTACTTTCTAATCAACATTAAAAATCCCTTGGGAAATGATAAAAATATGATTGAAAAACTGGCTAAAGAACTAGAACTAGATGGAAAAATCAAGCTAAAAGAGTGCACGCATTTAGAAGATTCAATCTTTTTAAGTGGAATACTTAAGTTTGCATCCAATTAAATTGGATGCTTTTTAATCGTTGAACAAATTGAATTTTAAATAGATCCGATCGATTAAAAAAATAGACTTTCTTCGAGTAATATTTCTTGCACTTTCGGAACGCTTTCCAAATTGAAATCACCCCTTTTATATAATTATACAATTTGCTTGGAGATTTTTCCTTATTCCACTAATCTGCCATTTACTTTAATAAAAAAAGACCACTGAAGTAGTCTACGTTGTTCAACTAAAGCGCCCGTTTACTGAAGATCATTTCTAGTTAAATTAGTATTAAAAAGATTGTTTCTTCTTAAAGAAGCGCACACGTTAACCAACCAAAAAACAGAGCTTCACCACAGGCAATGTAAGAAAATTACGTTCTTACATGGTAGGTTGATTGAAATTAGGAATCCTACAAATTATGTGTTACACTTTGTTTACCATTTGATTTACTGTTTTCTGTTTTCTGTATTCTGTTCCCTACTCATTAGTGAGTGGGGTTTTTGTTTTTTTAGAAAAATAAAAAACAGACTCAAATTAAGAGCCTGTCCATGTTAGTTATTATAATTAAGCCTTGCGAACGTTAGCTGCTTGTGCTCCACGTTGACCTTGCTCAAGGTCAAAAGTCACTTCTTGACCTTCATCTAATGTTTTGAACCCTTCGCCTTGGATAGCTGAGAAATGAACGAATACGTCTTCTCCACCTTCACGTTCGATGAAACCGAAGCCTTTTTCGCCATTAAACCATTTTACTTTACCTTTTTCCATGTTTGTTCACTCCTAGTGTGTTAGTACACACAATGTATTACTATCCTTGCTCTCAGTGATCATCAAGACGAAAAGTTTTACTAATATTATCCTTTACACCGAACAAAAATAATTCACCTTTAGAATAGCATTTTTTGAATTTGTTTGCAAGGTTACTATATATAAGTCGAATTTTCAGCTTCTCATTAAAGTAAACACTCAATTTAATTTTGTGCAAAATTTATAAACACAATAAAGTGTCTTTGGTTGTTCTTGTTCAACTAAAGCATGCGTTAGTTGTATATGAATGACTTAATAGAAACGAATATATTAAGCCCAGATACAAGGAAAAATGCATAATTAAGAGGCTTACGTTTTTCTTGCATACCCATTATCAATAACGTTACTCCTAAGAAGAATAACGTATAAGGCATTACAACAAAACTATCTGTTATTAAAGCATATACTGCTAAAACAAATGTAAGTAGCGCAAAAACATTCTTTAATTTTTTTAACAAACAACTACCTCCTTAATTAATAATTTAAATGATTTTCTAATTAAATTCCTACCATATTACTCCAAATTTGTGTTTCAAATCTTCATCAATTAAACTCCCAATTTGTACAATAAAAAGGGAACTACCAAAGTAACTCCCAGTTGTTCAACTAACGCATTAGTTAGTTGAATAAGAACTATCAATTACTTTCTTTAAATAATCCTGAAAAATTTCTACATTCCAATTATTTCTTTTTGCTGACTTAACTGACTCCTCAGCATACTCGACTGCCTTTTTATGATCAACTTTAACTGCTACTTCTGCTACCCCTTGGTAGATACTAGGGATGTCTTGAAATTGCAGCTGTTTTTCCATGATGTTTAAGGCTTCACTATATCTACCTTGAGAAATATATAGATTTCCGAGGTAGTTGTAAAATAATGACGCATTAATAAAATAATCGCCTTGCTCGTTTAGATAAAGTTGCATTTGTTTCTCTGCTAGCACTTTATCTTTTGCGATAAGTGTTTCAAAACCTCTTATTTTTTCACTATTATCATTAAATTTTGTATGGTATGTCTTTAAATCAAGAGAGGTCAATTCCTTAAAGGCTTTTGAAAAATCCCCTGTTTTTCTCGTTTGAGTGACGAGTTTTCCAACAATTTGTTCATCATGATGATGAATGAGATATTCAACAGCAAACATCATCAATAAATAGGTACTAGGTTTATATCCACCTTTTCCATCGCTTGTTTTTACAGGTTTTATGTTCATTAATGGTTGAGTCTTATAATCTTCTGATAGATTATCAAGTGGGACAGGAGCAAGTTTCTGCGCAAACGAACTAGCCATTCCTTCATGAATCCAATATGGAAATTGTTCTAATTTCAGACCATTTTCATAAACATAATTTGAGAACAAATAATGAGCCATTTCATGTGCAAACGTATTTTTAAGTTCTACTTGATCTAAATCGCTTCTAATATAGAGAACATTTACATTTTCCAAATAACGTCCTCTTTCATCGCTTGCTTTACTTTTATCAATCTTTTTTGGAGATAAATAAATATGTAATTTCTTCTTAGTCAAATCTAAATGTTGATACCATACATTCCCTTGTTCAAGAATACTTGGAATCATCTGATTTAACATGGCAACTGTTTGGTTATCTTTTGAATCATAATGAAACGTATAAAAGTCCCCTTTTTTTACTTCTGTTGAATGAAAATAACCGTTGAAGATCTTTTCAGGATGTTTTTTTATCCAAAACCAACTACCTGCTCCAATTATTATTAAAAGTAGAAAAATACACCCTAAAATTTTCATTAATTTCATTAGTTTGCCCCTTCGATATTAGACTCCTACTTAACTAATTCTATTTAATATTGTTAGAGTCCTTTGTTCAACTAATCTGCCATTTAGTTCCACAAAAAAAATCGGCTAAAGAGCCGATCATATTGTTCAACTAAAGCATTGCGTTAGTTGAATAAGGTAAAATCATAAAGATTTAAAGTTCATTAGGATTTATAATTTTGTTTTCAATTAAAAATTCAGCTTCAGATTCAATCATTTCAATATAGTTTCTCTTCTTAAATGGTTTTACTATTTTAGAAATCCCACGTAAATTCCCTTGAACTTTTGTTATATTATTTTGAACATCAACAATAACTGTTAAATATATTTTCTCTTTATATCTAACTACACCAGTGACTTGTTTGTTCTCTAAATCAATATTTGTATATTCAGGTTCAATTTTTAATTGCGCAAATGTTGTCGTTCCAATATTGTTTTTAGCTCCAACCTTGAATAATAAAAAATCAATGAAATCTCTTAGTTTTTGTCCCAACGTCTTATCTCCAATGTTAAATTTCTACTTCAATAATAGACTAAACTGATGTAATTACAAATTACATTTTTGATATATTGTTAAATACCTTATACAACTAATCTGCCATTTTGTTGAATAAGAAAAAGCGATCCTCTATTGAAGAATCGCATGCGTTAGCCATCCATGAATCAAAGATTCACAACAGTGAATGGCAGTTTAAATCGTACTCCCATGGTAGTTGAACAAGCCTATTATTTCTAAGCTTTCTTTTGTTGTAATTGACTAAATAAATCTGCTGGTTCTATTTCCAAACCAATTAACTGTGCATTCCAATTAACACCTACTAATAAACCATCTTCATTCATTCCGTAAAGCCAGCTATTCATAAATGCTTCTAAAGGTAAAGATGTTGGTTGATAATTCGACCATCCCTCTATTGCACATTGACGTGCATAAGCTTCATCTGACCAAAATGGCATAACAGTTGTATCTTCATATTCATTCGAATCACATACACACCAGCCATCTTCATTCGCCAACCCCCAAACTAATTTACTCTTTGAAACTCTTTCAATAAACTTTTCATATCTTCTTTTTGAATTTATTTTTAAATCAAATGACATTTTCTTCTCCTTTTTAATGCCTAATTCAATAATATAATTAATTATTCTAATTGAACTATACTGCTATTTTTTTGAATAAAAAACAAACTGCTAGCAACTCGTGATTTTCAACTGTTAATAATTAACCGTTCTATTCTAATTGAACAGTCATGACAATTCGCTTTTAAAAAGGTAGTTATGTAAAAATAGTGTAACTGTTTTATAAAACATTCGCATTCTATTACTTTTATGTAAATTTCTATATACTAGAAGACACACAGATTATTATTTTATTTAAATTATTAAGTATTCAGCAAAAGCCACTTTTTATTTATTTGTTTTGATATTATAAAAAAAATAAGGAGGGATTTTGTTGGAGAATTCACAAAAAGTTTTAAAAAACGAGGCATTATGGGCGGTATTCTTAACTCCGCATTTTTTATTTGCTATTTTTATTATTGCTTACTTTATGATCTGGTGTTTTAATCCACAGGATAATATTGTGATTGCAGCCGCAATTAGTTCCTTTTTTTATTTTTTTGTAGATTTCTTTATTTCCTTACAAGAATCAAATGATAAGCAAAATCCAGATCTTGTAAAATTTAAATGGCTTGCATTTGGTGCTGCTTTTCTATGCCTAGGCATAATGCCATTAATTGTACCAGTATCGAAAGTTGAATATGGATTAGCTGAATTTATTTCTTTTATAACATTTACTGGTGCTGCTGTTTTACATGCGCTAAAACAAGCAATTCCTACTTTTAGAGAATTAAATAAGTTACAATAAAATGATAGTTATACTCCATAAATAGGACTTTGTCTACAAACTTAAAAGATGGTTATTCACCATCTTTTTTCTATTTTAGTAGGCTCTGTTAAATTAAAATATTTAGTTGTATAAGAATAGTTGTTAACTAGAGTATTTTTTAAGTCTGTTTTCGTAAAAATTGTTGCTTTATGGTTCCCTAGAACCAAATATAGCCATTAATAACACAGGGATAATGGTCACTCCTATAACGAAGAGAAATACAATTATCATTCCAAAATATTTTAAGAAGCCTTTTTCATTAGACCTTACACCCAAGATACCAAATATTATACTTGTTATCATAGAAGCAATTCCTGAGAAGAAAAATATTCCTATGACGACTTTTTCCCAATATGTTGGGATCTCGGAAATAGAATAACTCACTATAAACAATATAATTCCGACAATACTCAAAGTCGTTGACCACAACCCTTTTTTCAACGAAGTCATTGTCCCCTCCCCTTACATATTAAATTTTCAACCCATCCTCAAGTTGAATTACCGTCTAAGTGTCAATAAAACATTTTGATTATAAAAGGGATTACGATATAAGAAACTAATGGACCAACTAACCCAAAGCCAAGAAAAAGTGCAACAAACTTACCAACAGTCGATAAACCTTTTTTTCGTTCATTGTTTAAACTTTCAAGTTTATCATTTATCGCTTTTAGTTCTTTTAGAATTTCTTTATTTAGCTCTTCAGACATATAATAATCTCCTTTAAAACTTAATTTATAAAATTAGTATAAATTAAATTGGTAAAATTTGTAATTAATATTTTTTCGCAGGCAAATTCTTTATTAAACTAAAACTGGCCTGTTATCAAAATAAAGACCGATAAATTTTTCATGTTATGCAACTAGTCGAGTAGAATGGAGTCTTTTTACCTTGCGGTAAATTGCACTCCACCCCCTCTCAGAACCGTGCTTGCACTATTAATGCACACGGCTCCTCCAGTAATCATTTACAGAATGTAGCTAATTTCTTTTCTTAAATCATAGTTATTCACCTTAACCCTTGGTGAGGGTAGTGGAAATTTGCTCAGGAAAAGTCTGTATTTCTCCCATTTGAAAGATTTCCTTAAACAGCACACGAAGTCATCCGCATACCTTACTAGGTATGCTTGTTCATTTTTTATGTCTACATCTACAACATAGTTTACTGACCTCTTTTCAATATAGAAGTTCAGTATTTTCAAAGCATCGTGGCAACTACGATTTGGGCGAAATCCGAACGAACAGTCCAAGAAGTCAATTTCATAGATAGAGTTTAATATTTTCGTAACACCTTTTTGGACAATCTTATCTTCATGTTCTGGTATTCCTAATGGTCTTTTCTTTTTCGAATTGAGCTTCGGAATATACATTCTCCTAACTGGAACAGGGCGAAAGCTTTTGTTTTTAAGGCTGCTTACTAAATCCTCTATATTTTCTTCGAGATTACCACCGTATTGCTCTTTAGTTGTGCCATTTATCCCAGTTGCTTTCTTATTTGGTAATTCAATATGACATTGAATTAGTGATTGCTTATCTAGTAAATGTGCTAGAGATGTAAATTGCATTTTAGGATCAGATTTTGCTAATTCTGCTATCCTTAGTAGTTTTGTTTCCATTTGTTATACCTACCTCTGTGTGTAGTAAATGTGTCCCTATTAAGGGTGATAAACTGGTAGTAGCCTTTCCTCCATCGGCATTTGGTTTCCTTACTTTTTATCGCTTGTACACCATACTCTTCTAAAAAAAAGAAAAGACCGGTAGGGTCTCCCGAGTTGCCGTATCATATCAATGTATAACGTGCCAAGGTCTATGAATCCAGAGAGGCTTTACCTTTCTCGCCTTACCGAAAGGTAGAGTGTAGCTTTCTGCTATGCATAAAGCACCAGCCCTCTCGATTTACTAACATTATGAAGCTCAATCCCTTCAACCATTTGGCTTTCGGCCCGCTACCTCACTGTCTACGCTTAAAGACTAAAGTTACCTTTAGCCCTCCAAGACTCGCTACGAGCGAATGGCTAGTTCTTACTCGACGGGAATCCCACCCGTTATATGACACGACCTAGGCTCGGCCGCACACGCATGCGTTAGTTGGCTAAAAAAAGAGAGAAACTCACAGAATAAGTTTCTCTAAAAATAGGTGATATTGGTAAAAAATTAAAACAAGAAATGTAATATTATAATATAAAAATTATTATCAATTGTTTTAGTTATACGCCTTTTAATTTGGGAAATTTTGTAAATAAACTACTATTTAGCTTCACAATTCTATTTATGCACGATGAATGATGCTTCTTCATATTGAGAATCAGTATAACCTTTGATGGTCTCATAACGGTTATAGTTCATCTATGTAAAAAAATGTTTATCTTATACGCTAATGAAAAAGGATACCGTAGTCTAAGTTGAATAAAAAAGGGTGCTAAAAACCAGCACCAAATAATTGATAAATTGGAGTTTAATCTTGAATGAATCGTACAGCATTTAAACCGATAATTTGAGAAGGGAGTGAAGTATTCCCATCAGGTAAAATAGGTGCGACCGATAGATCAGCCACCTTTAGGTTCTTTGTTCCAAAAACATTCAATTCGCCATCTACGACACCTTCTCGAACACTCCTTGCCATTTTGCATTGACCTCCAAAGTGGAAAACATTACGATATGAGGCTCTTACGTAACTTTCTAATTTTTTACGCTTTTCTTCGATATTTTTTATCTCAAAGATAATTTCAGGCGGGAATACGACTTTGAATATTCCTTCAGGATCGATTTCACGTGCTTTCTTCATAATGTTGTGGGTCTCAATAAACTGATCAACCATGAAATTCAGGTCATCTGCATCTCCAAGAGGATTAAGGTCTATGGAAGGATATGCCTCAGGATCGCTGTGTGAGACCATAATAGTACCTCTGCTTTTTGGGTTATCGTCAAAAAGTCCAAAACTTATGATATTGCTTTTCTTTTTAGGATCGAAATCCCAATTATTTTCCAATACCTCTGAGGCAGGAAGAAACGATGGTGCTGGTGATCCTATTATTTGAAGGCGACGCCCTCCTTTACCACGATCTGCATTAAATGCACCTAGTGTAATTGGATTGTCTGGGTCTGCAGCCATGAGTTCTAAAATCCGATCGGTTTTAACTTCAACTCCCAATCCGGTTGTAAATTGGGTTTGAAAGTTATGTCCTACATTTGGACTGTAAATTAAAGTTTCTATACCTGCTCTTTTCAGATCATCCGGGTCCCCAATTCCCGAACGTTGTAATATAACAGAAGATAAATTGCCTGCACAAAGAATTATTCCCTTTTTTGCGAATGCTTTATTTGATTTGCCATTTCTGACAAAGTCAACTCCAACTGCAACTTGAATTTTTCCATCTTGCTTAAATAGAATTTTATTTACTGTTGTTTTTACCAAAATAACTAACTCTCTGCCGCCAACTCCAATTTCATCTGGATGGAACTCATTTCCTTGTGTCACTATTTTACTATTTAAATATCCAGTTGCAGTAGATGAGCGAACAAATTTTCCATTTACTTCCTTATTTAAAAACTGTGATTTAAAGAAAGTACAATCCCTAATACCAGTATTGTAATCCTCGACTATGGGAATATCTAATATTTCTGATGTTGCTTTTGCTAATGTAACGGTAATCCCATCCTTAGGAATAATTTGTTGTCTGATAAAAATAGGGCCCTTTTTACCTCGTTCTTCTGGTTGTTGAGTCTTTCCAGTATAGGTTTCATTTTTTTTGAATAGTGACTTTAAACTGTTATAACTCCATTGAGGTCCAACTAGGCGTGCCCATTCATCATAAAGTTCCTTGCTTCCCCGTACAGCATACATGGCATTATGTTCAGAGCTTCCACCTATTGCTCTACCGCCTGATACTCTAAGTTGTTGGTTCCCAATTGCGGGCTGTACATTTGTAAATATATTAAAGGAATGCCTATTATCAGCAGACAAAACACCGGATACTGCACCTGAAGGACTGCTTAGCTCTGGAACCATATTTGTGCCTGGTTCCAAGACCAATACAGAAGTTATTTTGTCATCTGATAATTTTTTTGCAATTACACCACCTGCTGTACCTGCACCTATTACAATAAAGTCGTAAGTATTATCGTTCAACACTGTATCATTCCTTCCGTTACTGGGTTTGCATGAATGTGGACTATTCATTTTTATGATTTATTATCTAAACTTATGAAAATAAATGGCATTTACTGAAGCAATTACCTTCTTATTGGATATAGATGTATGTAATATCTTCTATACTCGTGCTAATAAATAAAGTAATAGAAAAATCCCAACTTCTTATTAAAAAATTAAGAAACTGGGATTTTTAATATATTAAATTCCTTTAGGTTGAAAATCCAATATTCTTGACACTTCACTATCTTCCCTCGATCTGAAATAGAAGTTGATTGATCATAATCGCCAGTGTTAAGTGTTGTTTAACTATCGCATGCGATAGTTGAACAACACTTAGGGGCTGAATGATCAGCTCCTATTTATTTGACATATTAGTGTTGTAAGGTAGTATCAGCGGTAGATGCTTCTTTATCTTCAACTACATTTAAAAATGTGACTTTCACTCTTTTTGACACAAGTAACGGGTGCTTTATTTGAATAAGAAAGGAAAATTAATTTGTATCAGCTTCAATCAGCCTTATTAATTCATCTAACGAATTCATTACTTCCTGGGACTTCACTTTTATTCACCACCAGTCTTTAACATCCTTGAACTATTCTATGAAGTAAATCAAATCCTTTATCAACAAAACTAACATTTACTACAATAAAAAAAATCGACTTAACAGCCGATCATGTTGTACAACTAAAGCTCGCGTTAGTTCAACAAGAGAATGTTAAATACATAAGAATATCGTTAAACAAATATTTGATATAGCTATAGTACATATTAAATAAGCTAACTACTTTCCTTTTATTTTATTAAAGTTAATTTTCCTATTTTGTTACATTCTAACACGAACCAAACGGCTCCATCCCTGTCGCATACAATTCCGTGGGGTTCAGCATTAGGAGTTTTTATTGTATATTCCACAATGGAATGGTCACTTCTTAACCTTCCTATTTTATTTGCACCCCATTCAGTAAACCATAAATCACATTCTTCTCCAACCGCAATAGCATGTGGACGTGCATTAGGTGTAGGGATGTCATATTCTATTATCTCGCCAGAATAAGAGATTCTTCCTATCTTATTTCCCATTATTTCCACAAACCAAAGTGCATCATCTTTCCCTCTTGTAATGCCTACAGGTCCTGCCGATGGTGTAGGAATTGGGAATTCCATTAATTCTCCAGATTCGGTTATTTTACCAATAGCATTGTTCTGGTTTTCCGTGAACCAAAGAGAATTATCAGAGCCCAATGTAATAAAAGAAGGGTATGAACCTTTGTTAGGCAGTTCGTATTCATGAATCTTCCCATCTCCCGTCAATTTACCTATCCGATTTCCATTCATCTCGGTAAACCAGATATCCCCATTCGGACCTTCTGTAATTCCAAATGGGGCTGAATTTGGATTTGGCAAAGGATATTCTGTAAATACACCACTTGTAGAGAGCATTCCTATTTTGTTGGCTCCATGTTCCGTAAACCAAACATCTCCTTTTGAAGATACTGTTAAACACATCACTTTAGCATCAGGAGTGGGAACAGTATATTCTTGAATTTGTCCTTCTTGATCAACACAGCTAATCTTGTTTGCTTTATGCTGGGTAAACCATATTTTTCCATCATTTGAAACTGCTATCCCATATGGACCTGAATCAGAATTTGGAATATTTATTTCTTGAAGTACAAATTGCATTTTAACCCCTCCATTAAATATTACCTTTAACTAACACATACAATAACATTTTAAAAATTCCATATATTAATAATTCCATTTTCCCGCTCAAAAAAAACTCTTCATTGTTGAAAATAAATCCAAATATTTATATTCAACAATCTATAAGTTATACCTTTTCCTATTCAACATTCCTACCATTTAGTTTAAGTGTAATCTTTCGCAAACTTAGTTGTTTATAATAAAAAATGAACATANNTATGTTCATTTTTTATTATAGATTTCATTCCGGTTAATTATGAAAAATCACACTTAATTAACCGGAAAAAATATAAATACGACCAACTAATTTATCGTTCATATTCTTGTTGAACTAACGCTCTCGTTAGTTGAATAAGAAAATTTAAAATTCTATTTACATAAAGTTTTTACTTGTTCATCAAACTCAGTATTACTCTTGTAGAATTCGCCTTTTAATTTTAATAGTTTAAAGTCTCCAATTTCTTTATTTTTATGATAAGCCTTTACTGAGCATCCGTCGTCAAAGAGTAAAAGAACGGCACGGTCTTCTTGATTTTCGTCACGAATAAACTTAATCTTCCTTACATTATTAACCCAATTATTTATACTCTTAAGGTCAGTTAATTCTTTAAAGTTTCCATTTTTACCGTATACGATTTTAGTTATATCTTTATCTGTATAGATTTCCTTGAAAGATATTCCGTCTTCTTTTTTTTGACAGGACATTAAACTTGCTACAATAACTAATAAACAAATGCACAAGAATAATCTTCTCAAAAGATGCTCCTCCTCATTTACCTCTAAACACTATACTACTATTTAATTCAATTTTCCCAACATATAATCCTTTCCATATTGGCTTCAATGAAAAAAGCTGCTTATTAGCAGCTCTTGATCTTTAACTTACGCTCTCTTTAGTTGAAGTACTACCTTTATTAACCTTCATGCTTTTACATAATAATAATAATCTATGTTCTTTATCCAACACATTTTCGTTTAGATGATTCACTAATAAAGAATTTCTTTTAGTTGGTTGAATTTCCTTACATTTTTTGTTCATGATTTAATTGAAATCTTGTAAAAACATTTTTTACTTTTTTGATTTTATATATATTCTTTATAATTAAATATCCAACAATAGCACCAATTGTATTTGCAAGTAAATCATTTATATCTGAACTTCTACCACTTCCCAACATTATACGAATTATCATTTGAATTATTTCAATCACTAAACTTAAAATGAATCCCGTTTTTGCTGTTTGTTTTACAGTAAAATTTTTACGTCCTATAAAAAATAAATACACACCTAATGGAACGAACATAATTATATTTAATACAAATGTAAAAAAGTCTATTGTCAAAACTGGTATAAAATTGATTGTGTTGTACCATTTAGTTTGATTGGCATAAATACCAATATTAACATCAATTGGGAAAAATACTAAATGAATAACACAAAAAATGTAGAAAACAAAAGTAAATAATAAAAAGTATTGTGAAATCCCATATTTTTTACGTTTAATATTTGGAGCTACAATTATATATAGAACAGTTAATAGAAATAGTGGTATAAGGATATACCAAGAATTAATTGTGAACATTATTGAATTTTTCATTTTTTTCCCTGCCTTTTTAAGTTATTTTACTTGTGTATGTACTATGCAGTACATACACTATAAGTGTACTATATATATAGTACACCTATTTGTCAACACCACTATTCCAAAAATACCCATTCTTTTTATCCTCTTTATTTAAATTATCCTGACAACTAATCGAAAAAAACGCTATTTTTAAACGATAGTTATTCACTTAAACTAAACTACCATTTAGTCACCCATGCAGCGCTAGCGCTGCACCACAGCAAATGAAAATGTATGGAAAGTGTCAATACTGATACTGACTTTGATCCAGTCAACTGTAATCACTAGGTTTTTTAGTTAATTCTTCTCTTTTTTTTACGATTGAGTAGAGTTTTCTTTAGTAATGTCATTTTTCTATTTTTGAAGAAACTAATTTTCATGGTAGTTGAATAAGATCCTCAGCATTTTTATGAATAAAGTTTGCATCGCTAGTTAACATAAAAACAATTAGCGGTATCAAAAATAGGATCTAAGTTACTAGATCCTTTTCTCTTCCAATTTCTGTTAGAAACATTAAAAAAACTGAAATTTGCAGCTCAAAGTTCTTCATCTTATACGAGTTTAAGTTGTTTGAACATTTAATTATCTATAAATATATTGTTATTATGATATAATTACAAAGTGGGTAACCCACACAAGGAGGCAACAAACATGGAACATGGTAAAGTAAAGTGGTTTAATGCAGATAAAGGTTTTGGATTCATCGAGCGTGAAAATGGAGATGATGTATTCGTCCATTTCTCAGCTATTCAAACTGATGGTTTCAAATCATTAGATGAAGGCCAAGCAGTTACATTTAATATAGAGCCAGGTCAACGTGGACCTCAAGCGACTAACGTTCAAAAAGCATAATAAATATAAAGAAAGACAGCTCTTTTAAAAGGTCTGTCTTTTTTATGCCCTAATTAAAGAAATGCATATAAAAAAACCTTATTCATATCGAATAAGGGTGTTCACAACAGGTTTATCAAGTAAAGAAAATGGTTTAAGCTATTAAAGCTCATATAAAATGAATGTACAAATTTATAATGTGAAAAAAGAAGGATAGAAAAGCAGAAAGATGATATCTGCTATTTCTATCCTATTTTACCATTTGGTTATTCCACTAACCTGTCAGTTTGTTTAATAAAAAAACGAGTCACTTTTGTGATCATGATATTCAACTAACGCATGCCATAGTTGAATAAGAGAGTATATTTTCTTTTTTATTTTCTATAAAACAATAAACAGAGCATCCTTTAAAGATTCTCTGTTTCAATTAATATTTATAAATAACTATCTTGCTCTTCTAATTTGAACAACCATATTTTGAATAATAAAACCTACAATTAGTATGATTACTAATACCAAAGTGATTGTAGCACCAGGTGGAGTTCCCAAGGTGTAAGAAGAAGCTAAACCTACAAACATACTACAAATTGCGGTTAATACCGCCAATAATAGAACCCATTTAAATCCTTTCGCAATTCTAATCGCGAATGCAGCAGGAAGAACTAGTAATGCGGAAACTAGTAATACTCCAATTGTAGGTATAATTGCTGAAATGACAACACCTGTTAATACACTAAATGATAAAGATAATAATTTTGTATTCACACCACTTGTATAAGCCGTATCTTCATCAAAAGTCATTAAAAATAATGGTCTTTTTAGCAAAAAGAAATAGAATAATACTCCTATTGTCACGCCAATCATCAAATAGACTTGTTGCTGAGTAACCGTGACAATTGATCCAAATAAGTATTGTTCTACATTCGTTGTTATCCCTCCTGCACTTATACTCATTAAAAAGAGAGCAAGAGACAACCCTGCTGCCATAAGTATTGCAATCGATACCTCTGAGTAAGAAAGATAAGCTCTTCTCATATATTCTATTGCAATTGCTCCTATGATCACTACTAATATACTAGATAAAGTTAAATCAGCATGAATAAAAAAACCAATTGCTACACCAGCAAGTGAAATATGAGATAGTGTATCTGCCATTAAAGCTTGTCTTCTTAATACTAAAAATACACCTAATATTGGTGCAATTACCGCGATTAATCCACCAACCCAAAATGCCCGTTGCATGAATTCAAGGTTAAGCATCTCCATACGCCATGTTCTCCTTTCTCTAGATGTATTATTTTATCAAGATATTGTTCAACTTCCTCTTTTTCATGAGTCACCATTACGACTGTTCGATTGTGTCTTTTAACTAAATGATTTAAAAATTGATAAAAGCTTACTCTACTTTCTTTGTCCATACCAGTCGAAGGTTCATCTAGTACTAATAAATTTGGTTCAGAAGCTAATGCACGTGCAATACAGATTTTTTGCTTTTGTCCTCCTGATAATGATCCTATCTTATGATAACGAAAATGCCACATACCGACCATTTCTAATGCATTTTCGATTATTTCAATATCTGTTTTATCTATTTTTTCGAACCATTTTTTTTGATTAAATCTACCTGATTTCACCAGTTCAATTACAGTACTTGGAAACCCAATATTAAATGACGCGATTTGTTGTGGCACATACCCAATGTTTATCTTTTCATTATTTGCATCTTTATTATTAATTTGAATTTCACCACTCCAAGGTTTTAATAAACCGAGCATTAATTTTAAAAGTGTCGATTTAGAAGCACCATTTTGACCTGTAATCCCAACAAATTCACCTTGGTTTATTTCAAAACTTACATTATCTATTACGGATGTATGATGGTAACCAAATTTAACATTATTAAATTGAACTAAACTCATCTTTTTGTTTCCTTTCTTAATTAAATAAAAGCGTGACACATAGAAAGAACACGCTTTTACTTGAATTACTATTTATTTTCTAATACCTTTTTTAGTATTTTTAGATTATTTTCCATAACGCTTATATAATCAATTCCTTGTTTCTGTTCTTCTTCGCTTAAACCTTCAAGTGTATTTAAGACTGCCGTTTTTGCTCCAATTTCATTTGCTAGAGTTTTCGCTACTTTTGGAGAAGCAACTTCCTCGAAGAATATTGTATTAATATCATGATTTTTTGCAAATTGTTTAAGTTCAGCCATTCTTGATGGACTTGGTTCATTCGATGGAGATAAACCAGCAATTGGAACTTGAACTAAGCCATATTGCTTTGTTAAGTATCCAAAAGCTGCATGTTGCGTAATAATTTCTTTATTTTTCATATTCATTAATGTTGTTCGATATTGATGATCAAGTACTTGTAACTTCTTAACATAGTCATCGCTATTTTTCTTATATTCCTCTGTATGTGCTGGATCAATGTTAATAAGAGCTTTTGTTATATTTTGAACTTCCTTCTGAGCTAATACCGGACTTAACCATACATGTGGATCCATTTGTTCTGTATTATTGTTTGTACTTTGCTCATCTTCATTTTCTTGTCCTTCTATCAGAGATATTCCACTACTTGCTTCAATAAATGAAGACCTTTTGTTGCTTAAACTTTTTTCAATGTTTGGAACCCAAGTTTCCATATATGGACTATTATAGATAAATAAATCAGCATTCTGAATTTCTCCAACATCTTTTGGTGTTGGTTCCCATTCGTGTGGTTCAATTGATGATGGAATTAATAGTTTAATATCAGCATTATCTTTTGCAACATTTTTGGTAAATTCATAAACAGGATAAAAAGTAGTTACTATTTTTATTTTTTTAGATTTATTTTCAGATTTATTAGAGGTAGAAATGGATTTAGATGAACAGCCCGCTAATAAAAAGAGAGATATACTAATTGTTAATAATGGTTTTAAGTTTATATTTTTCATATCACTAAACAGTAAAAATCTATATTTTACTATTTGTGCACCGCCCTTCTAGCTAATTTTTTAACTTATTTCATGTTATTAAACGTAATAATTACGATTTACTAAGTAAAAATAGATACTCACCTAAAACTAAGCAAGTATAGTACGCTTAATATTAAAACGAAACAATTACGTTTTCAATGTTTTTCTGATTAAAAATAAGTTAAACTTTCCTAATCAAAATAAACATATGGATCTTTTAGTGGTTTTATTTCTGCTATTTTATCCAACTGAATAACAGGTTGATAATATTTTCCGACCTTCACTTTGTGAATTGTACCAGTTACGTTTACCCACTGATCATTTTTAAATCCTGAAACCTCTTTTCCCTCAACCATCAACCCAAACACTTGAGCATCAGCTACGCAACAGGTAATAACGAAACGCGATACATAAATCTGATTATTTCTTGTTTCCTTATCACGATATACAAAACCATTAAAAGATATTTTTTTACCTACATATTTTTCTACACTATCCTGTACATCTGAAATAATATGTCCATACATCGAATCATCAACTTTTATAAATTTTGAATCATCATTTTTTAAAATTATTTTTTTAGCTTGTTTTTTTACTATATTTTCGCTATTAGAAATACTTCTTTTTGAAGCAATACTTGCTCCAAGTACGTTTGTTGAAAATAAACTACTTGTTATAACTGGAATACTTATTAAAATTACTAAACTTAAAGTCCTATTTTTTTGATTCGAACAACAATTACATGACGTATGATGTTCTTTTAGCAATTCAAAGAAGTGAATTAATCCAATAATTATACAAGCAATTAGTGTAATGATCGTGAATTTCACCATCTTTGGTGCAATGAAATATTGAATATCTCCTGAAACTAAAAGCTTCAAAAGCATTAAAACAATTCCGAAGAAAAATACTGAGCGTAATCGATTTTGAAAAGAAGACATTTATTCACCTCACCAGTATAAATTCCAAATCGACGTCACTATAAATACGACACTTGCAGTTAAGAAAATATAAAAAAATACAAATCTCTTCTTGAAATATGCAAACATCATAAATGTATTTTTCAAATCAATCATAGCTCCAAATATTAAGAAAGCTAAAATAGATTTCACATGAAATGTGCTTGAAAAAGATGCAGCAATAAATGCATCCGACCCTGAACATAAAGATAAGAAATATCCTAATCCCATCATTACAAAGCTTGAGAGATTCGAATGATCTGCAAGATGTATTAACAAACTACGATCAAGAAATGTTTGAAATACACTTGTGACTAATCCTCCAATGATTAAAAATTTGCAAGTTGAGAAAAATTCACTACTAATGTGAGAAATTACTTCACTTATTCGACTTGTTTTTGAATGAATATGGTGAACATGATTATGGTTCTCTTTCTTTTCTAAAGTTTCTAATAGTACATTTTTATTTCGATAAAATAATAAAGTGAAAAAACCGATGAGTAGAACGACTATAAATGCTAAGCCTAGCCTTAAAAATGCCATTTGAGAATTCGATTGAAATGCATAGTAGGTTGAAGTAAATACAATTGGATTTATGATTGGTACACTACTAAGAAAAACAATCCCAATGTACGCTGGCATTCCTTTTTTTATCAAAGATCTGACAATTGGTACAATACCACATTCACATACTGGCATGATCATTCCAATGAAAGCAACTGGAATAAATGCCAAAAATGCATTTTTAGGAAGAATTTTACTAATCGTCTCTGGTTTTACAAATACATGAATAATTGAAGAAACAATGATTCCAATTAATACAAATGGAAGAGCTTCTAAAAACAAACTTATAAATATTGTGTTCATATTTAATAGTTCTTTAGGTACTTTATGAAATAAAGACGATAAATTGGTAAAATCAATAAATACATAACAAAATAAATAACTAAATAGAACAAATAAAATTAATACTTCTTGTCCAACTTTCCGTACCATACATCACCTCAAATAATTTTTTATAGTGAACTATATTCTATACGAAACCGACATATGCTCGTCCAACCATTAAAAATCAATAAGTTTTATCTAAAGAAAACTTATTTTTATAAATCAAATTGTAGGTTCATATGATGTTTAAGCTTGGACAAATGCAGGAATTGGATCATTAAATTCATTCCAATTTGTTTTCATTTCTAATTCTGTTAACAGACATATATCAAGTGACTTCTCAATCTCTAATTGATTCATATCAATTCCAATTAGAACTAGTTCAGTCATTCGATCACCAAAATTATCATCCCATTTATTGTCTAATAATGGATCTTCTCTACGCATTTCGTCTTGTTCTGCTTTTGGTAATGTTGCAATCCATTCACCAGCTCCTTGAATTGTTATCGTAGAACCAGCTTGTGAAAGCATTCCTACCATATCATTTCTTGTTGCTACCCAAAAGAAGCCCTTCGCACGAACAACGTCAACTGACCAATTCTCTAGCCAAGAAAATAAACGTTCTGGATGAAAAGGTTTTTTTCGACGGTAAACAAATGAACTTATTCCAAATTCCTCTGATTCTGGTTTGTGTTCTTCATTTAATTCTTTAATCCAGCCTGCTGCTTGGCTAGCTTTATCAAAGTCAAATAGATGTGTATTTAATACAGATTTCAAATCGACATTCGAAAATGTAGCAGGAATAATTTTTGCCTGTGCATTAATTTTCTTAAGAAAGGCAGTTAATTCTTTTACATCATGTTCTTCTAATAGGTCAATTTTATTTAAAATAATAACATCTGCAAATTCAACTTGTTCAAGAAGTAAATCTGCAATTTCACGAATATCTGTTTCATCAGTTCCTTGTTTACGATCCAATAATGTTTCCCCTGAAGAATAGTCCTCCCAAAAACGATTTGCATCTACAACTGTCACCATTGTATCTAAACGAGTTTTTTTAGTTAAATCAATCCCTAGCTCGTCATCCACATAAGTGAACGTTTGTGCAACTGGTATTGGTTCACTGATACCCGAAGACTCAATTACTATGTAATCAATTCCTCCAATATCTACTAATCTTTCAACTTCTTTCATCAAGTCATCCCTTAAGGTACAACAAATGCATCCATTTTGCATTTCCACTAACTTTTCTTCTGTACGTGAAAATCCACCATTTTTTACAAGTTTGGCATCTACATTTATTTCACTCATGTCATTTACAATCACAGCAACTTTTAACCCTTCTCGATTGGTCAAAATATGATTTAATAATGTAGTCTTTCCTGATCCTAAAAATCCGCTTAAAACAGTAATTGGCACCTTCATTAAAATTCCTCCTAAATTATGTAAAATAAATCGTAATTATTACGAATTGCATTAACCAACAATCATTATAAACCGTATTTATTTCGTTTTGCAAGCAAAAAAAAGACTACTTCTGTGAATCATGATCTTCTCGATTGGAAAAGAATATTAACTGTGTCTAAGTTGGTGTGGTGATATTTTTAATTGCTTCATGTTTAGTTTTATTAAACAGAATGCCTAATATTGCGAAAAAAACCTCCAAATAAAAACTGTATATATGCACCTGTATCAATAATATTTTTAATCAAAATAGCACTCCCAACATGTATAATTCATCAAAAATTAAAACATTCTAATGCAACTAAACTGCTATTTTGTTGAATAAAAAAAGCTAACTGAATTAGTAGCTGATATTCAACTCAAGAATTCGTTAGTTGAATAAGGAATTATTCATCCTATTCTTCTGAATCACATAATTCTTCTGCGATTTGCTTAATCCGTACTATTGATATTCCTTCTTTTTGTTCTACTGCTAATGGGTGTTTAGTTGGCTCTAATTCAATAACAGGACACAACCCAACTGTCCTTGTGTGTACCATAGTTTTTAAATTTATTGTGTCTGGATAACAGGGAATATCGGTCGATAACCAACCAAACATAGGATCTAATTTTTTTTCTCTTTCAGGATCTTCCCAAAAATCATTTGTTTTATCGAAGTTCTCTTCGCTTAATGATACCCATACATCCCAAATAAATTTTTGATTTGTATCGATAACAGGAATTTCAATATTACCACGAATAAAAAAATACTTATCATCAATAATACATAAATCATCGTTCATCTCGACACGACTTTCTTGTTCATCAACTGGAATATCAAAAAAATAGTCAGGAACTGCACTTCCGTAACTCATCGGTAACTCGTCATGATATTTACCACAACTCTTACATATAAAACCATTGTTCATTCGATTGCCCCCAAATACTTTTTGACTAATTTAATAGTAAACTAACTTTTATCATTGATGAAGTAGAGAATCACTTTTGCAACTAACATGCCATTTAGCTCAATAAAAAAAATCGACTTTTATGTCGATCTTGTTGTTTAACTAAAGCATGCGTTAGCTAACCATGAATCTATGATTCACAACAGTGAATGAAAGTTACAATCGTTCTTTCATGCTAGTTTTCTTATTGGGTTTTCATTAAATGGAAAAATGTCATCAAATTAATTAGCTTAATTACGGTTCTTTTGAGAATGGCTTCTGTAAATTGGTGGACTTCCATTGACCGCTTGTCATAATTTGCACCTTCACCTCAACATCTAAGGATGACGGCGAAAGTGGGATTACTCCGTTCTTTTCAAATTTTTTCCAGTCTTTTACATCATTTCGATAAAGTATTTGTGAAAGCTGATAAACATCAATTCCTTTATTAATCCCGTTTTTGTAGGTTTCTTCAATTTCCTTTTTCAAGGTTTTTTCAGCTATTTGTTTTACGGTTTTCATAGGCAAATATTTTACAATCTGAAAAATATCTCCTTCTATGCCAATCTTCATTCGAAAATGCGGTTTGTGGTTCTTTATATACGCTACTGTTTGGATATTTGGTTTTTTCATTACCATTTCGGTAACGGGCTCCCCATCTTGTTTTAATAGTATCGGTGCTCGGGTGAAAGTCTTGCCCATCCATTTTAAACCTGATAAGTCTTTCTCAGACAAATACCCTTTGTAGCTCTTTGAAGCTACAAAAGCCGACCCACTATATTTTAATAAAGGGAAATCATTTTTGTTTGATTTCCATTTTTTTTTTGAAATCGATAAGAATGGGATTTGTGTGGTCATCGCAGGCTCATAAAAATAAGCCCGAAATTTGTAAAAGATCAAAGGACTAAAAAGAGAATAGTTTTTTGTCATTTCATTTGGGATATCCCTTAGTGTATAAAGGGGTGAAAGATTTAAGATTGTTCCAGTTGCCAAAACATCCTCAATTGGTTCCTTCGTTCCAAATACCCACATCGTATTCCTAAACTGAAAGAAACGAGCAAAGAATTCATCAATTTGTCGAATATCTCCATTTTTTAATACATTCTCAGAGAATACGACTGTATTTATGTGCTCCCAAGATACCCTTTGTTGAGTCGTTTTATAAAAATCGAACGCTGAATGGTCTAAAATCTCCCCTTTTCCTTTTCCAATAAAAATTGGCTGTGGTGTTCGCATAGTCGTTTCTTGTTTTGCAAAAGTGGAAAAATTGATAAATTGAGGATAGAGCACGTATTGATTATTTTTAAAGTCAACTCCTAAGGAATTCATGTACCAAACATGCTCTACTTCTCTTGTGTCCCAACAGCCGGTTAACAGAAAAATAGATGGAAATAGTATAAGTAGTTTTTTTTGAAAAAAATTTTTCCTCATCTTTTTTCTTCACCCTTTTTTTTCGTGCTATCGTTCGTATGAATCTCTTTTGGTCTCTTTATCATATTTTTAAAACGAATTCGAATTGTTGCCGGAATCAAACTAGTTGGTACCAATGGCGAGTAAGGGGCCATAAATGGAACCCCAAAAGAGCGTAAATTCACAAGATGAACACAAATAATAAAAACTGAAAATATTAGCCCAGTTATTCCGAGTAAGCTTGATAGTAGATAAACAAAATATCGGAGAATACTTAATGTTCCCGAAAGCGACTGGTTAATTAAAGTAAATGTCGAAACCACTGAAATAGCCATCATTACGACAATACCAGGAGAAGCCAAACCTGCGCTGATGGCAGCTTGCCCAATAATTAACCCACCTACTACGGATAATGTTTGACCAACAGTAGTAGGAATTCGAAGACCTGCCTCTCTGAGTAACTCAAATAAAAAAATCATCAAGAATCCCTCTAATGTAGTGGGAAATGGAACTCCCTCTCTTGACAAAGCCAGTGTTGCCAACAATGTGTATGGTATTTGATCCGGATGATAAGCGACTAAAGCAATCCAAAATCCCGGTAGAAAAACAGCTACAATTAAGCTGAAAATCCTCAGTACTCTTCCCAAGCTTGCGGAAGGGGCTGACGAATGCTGGTCCTCAGCATTATTCACAAAAAATACTAGAGTAACAGGTCCGATTGATGCAGTCGGTGAGCCTTCCACTAATAAAACAAAGCGTCCATAAAGTAGGCAATTTACAGCATAATCAGGTCGTCCCGTATATTCTAATAAAGGAAAGAGACTGAATGGCCGTTCTGTAATAAGTTCTTCAATTTGATCAGATGAAACAATGCCATCGACTTTAATATTATTTAATTTAGATCGTACTTCTTCTAAAACATCTTGTGAAATAACATCTTTCAAATAAAGAACAACAACCCTGGTTTTACTTCTAGTTCCAATAACAAATTCTTCATAACTAAGGGAACATGTTTTCAATCTTTTTCGTATTAAACCAATATTGGTTTGAATTTCTTCTACAAATCCGTCCCTTCCCCCTCTTAGTGTCACTTCCGTACTAGGTGCTTCTACAGATCTTGCTGGTAGCATCGCTAGTTTGATGGAAAAAACCAGCCTAGATGCAGTAAGGAAAAAGAGAACTTCTCCTTCAAATATTTTTTTGGCGAGGTCTTCCTGTGAAAAGTCTGATTTAACGAAAGTGATAGGGACATCAAGTTTTGACTCCAAATCCTTTGCATCACCTGTAAATCCATTTTCCAACACTTCATGAAGATGAGGCATGATTGTTTTTCTCAATTCTTTTATGTCAATGAGACTTTGACAATATAAAGATAAAATAGAAAAATAACGTTTGCCACTGTCGATTTGGTGTTTTTGGAAGATGACATCTTGCGATCCTTCAAACCAACCTCTTAAAATATCTTCATCCCACTTGACCTTCAACTGATCTTGATCAGGTTGATTATTGCGCTTCATTGGTGTTACCTCCTTTCTCTTTTTTCACAAACATAGAGAGGATGGCTAAAAGTACAAAAATCAAGAGAATAAATACAAGAGTACCCGGTAAAAATTGACGGGATAAAAACAAATAAAAAGAAGTATCATTAATGGACAAAATGGATATCAAAGTGACCCACGCTAGGAAAAAAAGTTTTACTCCACTATTTACCTTCTTATTTGTAACATTAAGAATATCTGAGACTAAAAAAGTAAGAAGAGACAAGCGGATAAAAGCGCCAACAAACCATTGATAAACTGATAAAAAGTCGAGATGTTCGATATAGCGACCAATTGATACCAGTCTCCATTCTTCAAAGGCTGGGTATCGTTGCTTAGCAGCCACGAATGGTCCAAACTCTGTAATGGCCCCGATCGTTGGTCCAAGAGTAAGAATTACAAAAGTGATTCCAATCCAAATCAAAGTACTAAACTTTAATTTTTCATTTAAGTGATGATGAAAAAATAGGATAAAAGCAACTTCTACAAATCCTGATATTGGATAGATCATGCCTTTTATAACAGGAGAAGTACCGTATTCTATATATGGTTTTAAAAGAGTATAGTCTTTATGCGGAAAATTCGCAGTCATGACAAAAAAACCTAAAACAATGACAATTGGGAGAAGGATACCCGCGGTTAACCCGATGGATTGAATTCCGTGCTTTGCATTATAAAAACAGACTATAGAAAAAGTAGCCCCTAATAATACTCTAGGTGTCATTGGGAGATAAAACGATAAAAAGGTTAACGTTTCCTTTAAAAGGACGACACCCGAGGAAAATAGGTATAGAACGATCATTGCCATTAATGGGTATGTAATAAATCTCCCGAAATTTCCCTTAAGCCAAAGAAACAACTGTACTCCGTTCATACGTTTTTGGATAAAGTAGAGAATTGGTATCAAGAATAGTAAAGAAACGCTTGAGAGCAAGATGGTGATCCAAGAATCACGGCCCGAAACGTCCAAAACCATAGGAATGATAATCACATGGTTAATAAGTCCAGTACTACCAATTAGGATAAATGACATTTGAAGCAAGTTGATAGTTTGGTTTTTCATGTACATTCCTCCAAAAAAGCAAATTCGTTTCCAAGATAGTATATCCTTTAGGAATATTTTTATTATTTTTGAAGTCACCCTCCTACTTAATTATCTATATCAGAACCTACGTATATAGTTTGTAGTTCTTCAATTTATCAATAATATACCTACAGAAACTATCCTACCATTTAGCCAGTCATGCAGCGCAAGCGCTACAGCAAAGCGAATGAAAATGGATGGTAAGTGTCTATACAAATACTGACTTTTTTCCAGTCAACTATAAGTACTAGACTTTTTGTTAACTTTACTCATTTTTAAGATTTGAGCAGAGTTTTCTTTAGTATTTTCATTTATCTATTTATGAAGAAACTAATTTTCATGGTAGTTTGGAGCCAAACAAAAAAAAGATAGAAGCCCTTGCTTCTATCTTTTCAAAGTTATCATGATGGATCTGATACTTATAACTAGTACATGTAAAAGTAAAATCAATTATTCAAAAGAAAATCCCACAGTTTGATTCTTTTCCCAATTTTGCTTTTTTTGTTTACGTAAAATGGATCTCATTTCGTCGCATAGTCGAATGATATCTACTTCTTGGTCACAGTCCCACTCAATAATGATTGAAATATATAACTCATTTAATTGAGCATAAGAGAAGTCATTCGTTGAATCAATTAGGAGCTGTAATTCTTCATTGTTTAAAATTCGATTTAATTTTTTCTTTTGTAAATACTCAGAACGCATTTCTTTTGTTGGTTGTTTAATTTCATATGCTCGATCAAATCTACCAGAGCGATTCATTAAAGCTGGATCGATTTTTTCGGGATAATTAGTCGTTCCAATTAAAAATAAACCTTCTTTAGAAGTTGCACCATCGATCGTGTTTAGGAATACTGAACGAACCGAAGGAGGCATACTATCAATATCCTCGATAACTAGTACCATTGGCGTTAATTTTAACACTGAACTAAAAACCTCTTTAATTGTGTAACTTGATGTGTATTCAGTAATTTGCCAATATGCAACAGGTGCATTAATACTACTTGCAATTGATTTCACTAATGTTGTTTTTCCATTTCCTGGATTTCCATATAATAAAAATCCTCGTTTATATGGGATATCATATGTTTTAAAGAAATCTCGACCTTCATTAAAGAAATGGTCTATTGATCGATAAATTTCTCTTTTTAATGATTCTTCTAAAAATACATCTTCTCTATTAACCATTTTAGTAATATTTTCAATTGATGTTTCGACACCGTCATCTGTATCTGTATAAACCGTTACATAATTTTTAATATAATCTCGTTTTCTTTTTAGTACGTATTGAAAAAAGGATGAAAGACATGAATCATTTTTAGCAAAAATCAGGTCTCTATTATATTGATTATCCGCTTCAAATATCATCGCTTTCGATAAAGCTACTCCGTAATTCGGATAATAGTATAATCCATTTTCAACCCTTGGCTTAATGATGAGTTCCAATTTTTTATCAGTGTGATTCGAAGAAATAGTTTTTGTTTCAAGCTCATTATAAATATGGCTGATTAATTGAACTTCACTCGATTCTTCTTTAAGATCCTCTTCTAGAATTTCCCAAATTTCATTGGTTGTATCCTCATCTGAATACATTTGGAAATCTACACCAAATGTATCAATTAGCTGACTTTGAATAGTTGAAATGATCTTTCCATAATCGTAGTAATAAGGTAATGTATTTCGTTCCATATCCTTCGAATCAAATAATACATTTATTTTTGTCATGCAATTCTCCTTTGTTTTCAAATCTTTCTTATAATTCTAAATCCTTAGTTTCTATAAGTCTAGTGTTGAAAGGATTAGACTTTCATTAATTTTTATTCAAAATGATCCTTATTCATGAAAAACAAAATAACCCCCACAAGGATCTTTAATTACCTTGTGGGGGTTACTTGTATTATCTTTAATCCCCTACCGACTTATGCGGTGGTACTATTTTTCCTTTCCTAGAAGGATTTGAAGAATGCTTGTCTTCTTCTGTATTTATTTCTTCAGGTAAACGAGTTGGAGCGATAGGGACATTTCTTACTTCATAATTGATGACATCGGAAGAATGAAGCGTAACAATCATACTTCCTCCATATTGTTTTGCTCGAATTAGAATTGGCTGATTATATTTATTTTGAAAACGGAAGTCTGGTCCATACCAACTTACAGTTGCATCACGTCCTGCTGGTACATATGGTACTCGTCTACTATGGGTATATCTTTCAATAATTTTTAGACCAGCGCGATCTACTGCATTAAATAGAGTAGAGGAAACTTGACATATTCCTCCTCCTACTCCTTCAGACAATTCTCCCCTTACAATGATCGGTGCACGTTTATATCCCTTTGCCCCACTTCTCTCTCCTACTACCTTATTAAAAGAAAAAACTTCATTTGGGAAAACTACGTAATTATCAATTGCTTTTGCTGCAAGTGAAATATTATGTACTCGACTTTTATTATTAAAATTAAAGTAGGTTACATATTGTCCAATTTGTTGAATCCTAATATGGGCTAATAATTCACTATCAACTTTAGGATAAATATCTAACTCTGGTACTTCAATTTTAGAAGGGCCTTTACTATAAAAATATGTAGTAAATTTATCCTTAAACTCTTTTTTATAAAGTCTGTATCCTACCTGTCCTGGTACAATTCTACCTTGTTCATTGATTGTCGCATTTATAGGGTTACGGTAAATTTGTTGATCAAGTTTTTCAATAAATTGATTAAACTTTTTATCGTTTATTATAGGTGTACCTGGAAGTGACATTGTAAAATCTTCACGATTAACTACGGCAATCGGATGGCCCTGCTGAATAACAGTTAAGCTGTCAGGAAGTTCAACTGATTGCGTCATTAATAATAAACTAGCTAGTAATTTTTGTAACATAGTTGGAATACCTCCCAACAATAGTATGAACAAGATTCAAGAATTTCATGTTTTTTCCTTATAAATTCATGATTGTTAGCTTATTTGAAAATTACAAAATTTCATCTAAGTTTTAGCTTTTTTTGCACCCTCATTGAAGTACCAAGAAACAAAAAAACGAGTCGCTATTAAAGCAACTCGTAAAATTTAATTTAAGATTTAAAATCGTTCATGATCACATTTATCGTATTAAATGATTCTTCCCTTATTGATGAAGTATTCTCTTTATTCGCATTAAATGTAATTAAAGCCTTCCATAGAGCCCAGCCTCTCGCTCTATTCCATGTATTTTCATCAAAGTTTAAAACGTTTTTAAAGACGTTTCTACTATCAGTATCGAAAAATGTCCATGCCATTACTGCATCACATGATGGATCACCAACTCCTAGGATTCCAAAATCAATGACTGCACATAGCTTTCCATTTTTAACAAGTAAGTTTCCAGGAGCAATATCACCATGCACCCATACTGGTTCATACTCCCATTTGGAACTTAGAGCTGTTTCCCAAATTTCTGTTAGTAAATCTTTGTTAAAAATCGCTTTCGTTTGGTCTATTGAATCTTTAGTTTCTTGGTCGTAAACAGCTAAGTTACCACCTCTAAAGAAATTATGCTTTCCTGCAATCGGCCCTCCATGAGCATCAATTGACTGGAACTCCTTTAAAAATTGCCCTAACTCTTTAGCAAATTGACTTAAATCACTTATATTTTCTTTGTTCAAAGATTCTCCATCGATCCATTCATTGATTGTCCAGGGCCAAGGATAGGATTTACTTGGACTTCCTTTAGCTAACGGTTTAGATACTGGTAAACTTAGTTTATTTGTTAAAATGGGTAACCACTTATGCTCTTTTTCAACCTGAGGAACGTAGCATTCTGCACTTGGTAATCTTACGCTCATTTTATCCCCTAAATGAAACGTTCTGTTATCGTTGCCACTTAATTCTACTGGTTTTATTTCTAACTGAGACCAAATTGGAAATTGTTCATTAATTAATTGTTTTACTAATTCAACATTTATGTTAACCATCTAATCTCCCCATTTTTGCTATCAAACAAAAATTATGTGTATTTTACTTTTGAGTTATTAATATGAATGTAACGCCGAACTTGTCAGTAACTGTTCCGAATGCGGGACTAAATGGTACTGCTTCTAACGGGGCAATAACATGTCCATCTTGTTGTAATGAATTAAAAATGCGCTTTGTTTTTTCTACATTATCGATCGAAAGATTTATCGTAACTTCTACTTTTTTCTGTTCATAATTAGGTGTATTTTGTTGAAAGTCTTTGTTCATAATCGGATTCGATTGAATCGGAGCATCAAATAACATAAGGTCACTTTCTCCGATTTTTAAAATTGCATTTGCAACACTATTTTTTAATGCTTCTGAACAAGGTATTGGCATATCACCGTATGTTTGTATATTTAGAACCTCTGCTTCAAGTTCTTTTTCATAAAAATGTACCGCTTCTTTAGCATTCCCGCTCATAACAATACATGGTGTTATTTTTAACGTCATCATCCCATCTCCTTCTATTTCTTTCTAGCTTTTACAGCTTTCTCTAATCGTTTCATGGCTTCTTCTAATGTTTTACGTGTACAAGCGTAATTCAATCTCATAAAACCATCTCCATTTATCCCAAAACCGCGACCTTCATTTAAACCTAATTTAGCATCATTAATCATAAATTCGTTTAATTGGTCACCTCTTAAGCCTAAACCTCTAAAATCAAGCCATCCTAAGTACGTCGCTTCTGTAACTCTCATTTTTATTTCTGGAATATTAGTTCTTAAATAATTATGTATAAACTCCGCATTTCCTTTTAAATAAATCAATAATTCATCAAGCCATTTTTCCCCTTCATTATAAGCTGCTATTACTGCTTCAATTCCAAAAATATTTAAGTTTTCTAAACTTGAACGAGCAATCGCATGAGAAAACTCTGTAAATAAATCTTGATTTGGAATAACAGCAAGTGACGAAAATAAGCCTGCAATATTGAATGTTTTGCTTGGCGACATAAATGTAATACTCATATTTGCTGCATCTTCACTTAATGAATAAAAAGGTATGTGACTACCTTTCTCGTAGACTAAATCAGCATGAATTTCATCAGCTATTACAACAATTTTATTCTTTTTACAAATTTCAAATAAACCTGATAATTCTTCTTTCGTCCAGACTCTTCCAACAGGATTTGCAGGGCTACATAGAATAATCATTTTAGTTTTAGACGTAATTTTATTTTCTAGATCTTCTAAATCCATATAATAATAGCCATCTTCTTCAATTAAAGAATTTTCAACGATGGTTCTTCCATTATTTTTAATTGTACTGAAAAATGGAAAGTAAACTGGTGGCTGAATAATGATTTCATCACCAGGTTTTGTGAAAGCATCAATGGCTAAATTTAATGCTGGAACCACTCCAGGTATATTTGTTAACCATTCTCTTTGAATCGATGTATTATACCGTTTACTTGCCCAATTCATTGCTGATTCAAAAAATTCCTCAGGTATATGTCCATAACCATAAATAGGATGTTGAGCTCGTTTCGTTATAGCTTCAATAATTCCAGGTGCACAAGCAAAATCCATATCGGCAACCCATAAAGGTAGTACATCCGTACATCCAAATACTCGATCAACTGAGTCCCACTTTGTACTATTTGTATTTTTTCTATTATGTTCTTCATTAAAGTTAAAGTTCATATTTATTCCCCCACCATTTTTCAATCTTTTATGATTACAATTTGACTACTTCTAATCCAGTATTTAGTTAATCATAGTATTTTCGTTATCATAATTTATATCCAAATTATACTATTCCGGTTGAAAATTTAAATTTTAATATCAATTTACTAAAATGGTGGGGATTGAATGAATTTTAAATTCAATCTTTCATTAGATGACTATATATTTCAAAATCAATCTATTTTTTTCATAAAGCTAGTAAATAATAATGAACATCTAAATGTAAATGGAGGTTTCTATAATGAAAAAAGAAGATGAATACACTGATGATATGAATCAACTATTAGAAATTATCAATGCAAAAGGTGATACAGGTGAATTACTTGAAATTGTAGACAAGTATAAACAAGCTGAAAATCCAGAATGTAATCATGACATTTTTTATCAAGAACTAAGAGTAATTGCTGAGGATAGTGCAAAAGAAGATTAAATCTAGTAGGTTAAATGAGTAGTGGAACATTATTAGTTCCACTACTTTTCACTATTTTTACAAATCGAAATCACCCATTTGAATCTTTATATGTATTACCGTTGAATTTATAAACTATATTCTTCTGTTGGTATTTTACCCTTTAAAATATCATATTCAGCTTTCATTTCACCAAACTTTTGAGGATTTCCATGGTCTGGTGCATAATCAGGGTGCCAAAGCTTTGTATATTCTCTCATCTGTTTCTTCCAAACTTCAGCATTATCATTCGGATTGAAATACTTGAAATTATGTTTTTTATTTTTCTTAATTGAAGTAGAGTAATTTCTTAAATACTCTTCCCAAACTCTAGCCCAATCAACTATTTTCTTTTTATATTCTTTTGCTTTCTCAGCATTTTTTCTTTTTTCTTCTTTCTTCCAATCTTCCATTCTTTGACTAAAATCTTTAATACCTTGTTTTGAGTTTCTCCATCTTAGCTCTGCATCTCTTATTTCTTGATCAGTAATTTCTTCAAATAAAATTTCATCGCTAAGAACTTCACTAAGATTCCCTTCATTTTCCTTTGAATTTATATGTAGATCATACATTTCTTCTATCATTTTTTCGATTAATTCTGCACTAGTTTTCCCTGTAAGTTGGGATAGCTTTTCTAGTTTTTCCGTCGATTCTATTTGAACTTTGTGTGTTAAATAGACGTATTTAGTTTTATTTCTCAAGCACCTCAACTCCTTAATTAAATGTTACTATACAAGGATAAATCTATATATTAAATAATGAAGTCAATCATGTTACATTCTTAAATATTTTCACTTTCCCGAAATAGGACTGGTCTAAAAATAGTCCCTTGTAAAATATTAATAATGTAGTGAAACTTAATGGAATGTATTTTCTTTATAAAATGTGTACGATAGTATCTAAATTTCCACTTCAATCAGATCCTTATTTTACATATGCTTAAATTCAAGATATTTAAAGATTAAACTATTTTCTTTATAAAATGTGTACCATAGTATCTATATTTTCACTTCAATCAGATCCTAATTACATGATGTATAAATTCAAGATATTAAAACATTACACTATTTTTTATTATCCAACTTATTTTATTCGATATTAATCTATTGCAACCTTTCTAAATTCAATAATTATTTTTTATCAAGCTTCATAATTTTTTCGAAATTCTCACGAGACCAAATAATTTATATAATTTCATTAATAAATGATTTATTAGGGAGTGATTTCTATTATTAATCAATTTAAAAATATACCAACAACTTGTATTTCAGATGTAATGGATGGGCTAAATAATATGGATCCGTCAATAAAGCCTTTAAAAGAAGAATATAGATTTGTAGGAAGAGCACTGACAGTTAAAATCCCTGTTGGTGATAACTTAGCTGTATTAAGGGCAATTCGTGAAGCAAATCCAGGCGATGTCATCGTAATCGATGCAAAAGGTGATCGATACCGGGCAATTGCAGGAGACTTTGTTGTTGGAATGGCACAAACAATGGGTGTTAGTGCTATAGTTGTTGATGGGGTAATCCGGGATATAAGCGGTATTAAAAAATTAAATTTCCCAGTATTTTGTAAAGGTACTACTGTAGGTGCGAGTGGAAAAATTGGAGTAGGTAATATTAATATTCCAATTTCCTGTGGAGGTACATCAGTTAACCCAGGTGATATCATTGTTGGTGATGCAGATGGAGTAGTTGTTATTCCTCAATCTGAAGCAAAAACGATATTAGAAAAATCATTAGATAAAATAAAAAAAGATGAACAAAGAGAAGAACAAGTATCTGGTAATATTGAAGCTATTAAATCGTATATTGATCGTATGCTTTTAAAGTAACAAAAGATTATTTACTTCTATAAAAAAAGGTTCTCTATAGGTAACGAAAAAACCTATTAGAACCTTTTTTTACTTGGCTAATATTTTAATTTTTTTAACTGATTTTTTATAAAAGGATCAATATCTAAGGAGCATTTCCAATCTTTTCTCTCATACCTTCACAATAATTCATAAAGTCTCCTAATCAAAAATAGTAGTACAGATCAATTTACTTAGCATTTAGCTCAATTTACCAATAAAAATCTCGAAGAATTTTTTAGCTTCACCCATTATTCCATTTATTAAGTTTTCTACCGATTCATTTTTAGATAATCTAGGACTTTGTCCCGACCATAGTGACATAAACTCTTTATTATATTGTACGGATGACGCTTTTCTAATCGTTTGTGTAATCGTATTTTGTACAGGAAACTCTGGTAAATCAGCCTCGTGTTTTTTCATTTCCGTAATAAATTTATTTTCGATTCCTCTTGCCCATTTTCCAGAAAATGAACGGGTCAAAACTAACTGGTCCTCTGTAGAATTTAGAATAGCATTCTTATGTACTTCATGAGCTCCACTTTCAATACAGGTTAGAAAAGCGGTACCCATTTGAACAGCCTTCGCCCCTAAACAAAGAGACGCCATTAAGCCTCTTCCATCCATAATTCCTCCAGCTGCAATTACTGGAATACTAACCTGATCAACTACTTGAGGTATTAGTGACATTAATCCAATTAAACTTTCCTCATTCTCGTTTAAGAAATTACCTCGATGTCCACCTGCTTCACTACCTTGTACGACAATTAAATCCATTCCTGACTTCTCAATTTCAATTGCTTCATTTACAGTAGTGGCTGTTCCAATCAAAATAATATTATGAAGCTTTAACTCTTTTATCATTTCCTTTGAAGGTATACCGAATGTGAATGAACAAATCGGAACACCTTCTTCAATGATCACTTTAATTTGTTCGTGAAATGTATCATTTAAAGAATTAAAATTTTGAACCTGTATGCGATCATTTTGTTTTATATTTAAATCTTCATTAAAAGGTTGTAATAAATCATTGGATTTTGAAATTTCATTTTCGTTTACTCTAAAATCATTTGGGACAAATAAATTAATTCCGAAGCTTTTATTAGTTAATGTTTTTATTTCTCTAATTTGTTCACGTATTTGTGATGGAGTCATATAGCCTGCTCCAATTGTCCCTAAAGCTCCACAATTTGAAACTTCAGCTACAAAATCTGAGGTTGTGATTCCACCGGCCATCGGAGCTTGAATAATTGGACATTCTATTTTTAAAAGTTCAGTTATTTGATTTTTAAACATTCATATCACCTCTATAGACTTTTTTTCGATTCATCAAAAAAGTCCCGGATAGTCTACCAACACTATCGGGACTTTATCTATTATTTTATTACATTCGGAGACTTTGAGGGTATATTTACGCCTAGATTTAAAAGTCCATGGCCTTCCTCAAACGAACTGTATCCGATTGGTACTGTATGACTTATTAGCAGTTCGAACAAATCTGGTTCAGTGATTTTCTCATTATTCTCTGACTCAAACTGTTGAATTAATAATGCAATTGCCCCTGATACATGTGGTGTTGCCATTGATGTACCTGAAAGAACAGCATATTGATTTGTCGGATAAGTCGAAAGAATCTTTTCTCCCGGCGCAACTAAATCAATTTCGTTATTTGTATTACTAAAATTGGATAATCGTTTTTGCAGACTTACGGAACCTACTTCTATAACTTCATCGTAAGCACCTGGATAGCTATATTCATTGGTTGAGCCATCTCCATCACCTTCGTTACCAGCTGCGCATACAACGGCTATATTTTGTTCAACCGCTCTTTGAATCGCTTCATGTAACGAAGAATCATCCTCTGGACCACCTAATGACATTGAAATCACTCGAACAGTTTCTCCATTAGAGCCTTTCCAATTTGTCGCATAATCAATCGCTTGTACAATTGATTCAATGCTACCTTCCCCTGCTCCATAGAGTACTTTTAAAACGAGAAGTTTTGCTTTTGGAGCAACCCCTACAACACCTTCTCCATTTTCAGAAGCTGCAATCGTTCCACATACATGTGTACCGTGTCCATTATTATCTAAGAATACGTTAGGATCCCCACCGTAGTCTTCTGTAAAATTATATCCACCAATAATTCGCTCTTGTAATTCAGGGTGGTCAGTCTGACAGCCAGTATCAATAACAGCTACAACCACGTCTTCCCCTTGACACCCTTTGTCCCAAATAGATTTAGCTTCAATTAAACGAACTCCAGGTGGTACTTCATTTGTACTACCTTTAACTTCTTCCAGCTTGTAAGGAATTAATCTAAATTTAGACATGCCTACCAACTCCTTTTTGGGATTTATTCATAAAGGATAAATCTTTGAGGTATAGATTAGTATTCTACATCCATCCATAATTTTCCTTTAAATAAATTCAACTTTATTTAAAATTAATTCTAATCTAGTTGGATTTAATAGATTCACTTTTTTAATTAAGCAATTTTATTCCCTCTTTCACTCCTTAAAAACTTTGCTAACTTTTACGTGAAATTAATCTTGCCTTAAAAAAATAGATTTATAATCTAAAAGTGTTAAGGCATTATTCAAACTAGGGGGAATAAAATGCTTACTAATTTTTTAACTGAAATCAAATTTTGGTGGTTTGGAGAGTTACGAGAAGAAATAGAAGAAATAGAACGAATTGAATCCAAGCATACAAGAGTTCGATTTGACTCTGATATTTATGAATTAATCCGCATCCATTAGAAGAATAAGAGGAATATTGTCTAAATTCCCAATAGATTAGATTTGAACCACAAGGATCATTAATTTTACCTTGTGGTTTCTTTGTCTTCTCTTCAATTCAAAATAGTGCTCAAAGTACGATGACTTAAAAGAGCACTTTTTATGTTATCAATCTATTTTTAAACTAAATAATGTATGGGACAACTTTGTATGAAATAATGTTTCGATCACGATACGTTTGAGTTATTACATCACTTTTTGTGCTTAGTATTCCATTTTGCAATAAGACTGGTTTAAATCCCCTTTCGCTAGCCCCATTATAAGTAAATAGAACACAATGTTCTGCTGCAAATCCAGCTATTATAACTAACTCAACATCATTTCCTTTCAAAATCTGCTCTAATTCCGTATTCCAAAATGCATTTGAATGTTCTTTTGTAACACAAATATCTTGTTCTTCCACTATAATTTCCGGGATGAAAGAAATTAATTCTGAATCTATTTCATCTGCTCCTTCGATATCTTGCACATGTATAACTAGATGATTTTTAGATCGAATACTCTCAGCAACATAATTTATATATTCACAAGCACCTTCGACATTTAATGATTCTTTTTTACCATCTAAAAATATTTTTTGCATATCAATGATAAGAAAAGCAATTTTCATTTTTTAACCTCCATGACACTTTATATTCCTTTTAACTAATTATTCTATTTGTTTTGTTATAGTCCTACCTTTTTTTATATAATTCCTAACAAAAAAAATGGCAGACCCTATAAATACGATTAGGTCCGTCAATTTTTTTATGATGAATTCTCGAAGTTATTTATTATTTAATTTTTGAATTTCTATTTGGCTACGATTGATTGGTAATTTTTTCACACTATATTTTCTTTGATCTCTATTTGGCAAAGGTAGCTTCAATATATTTATATTTTTGTCGGCTATTACTTCATTTTGAGTTTTAACCCGAACCTGTTCATTTAGTGTCGAATTAGTCCTTTTTAAACTATTATCATTAAAAGCCATAAAACTAACACCTAAACAAATTACAAATGTAGTAACAAAAAACACAATTTTTTTCATAGCAACCTCCTAACTTAATGCTTGTCCATCTTTCAGATTAAGAGTATTTTATGAAATTTATTGCGTTATTAGAACTTTATTCTACTTTCTAGTTAGATTTTTGAATTCCATAATCTATATTAAGTTAACATTGTACTTTTCTATTAAATCTTTAAAAGCTGGTCTTTCATTTCCATCTCTTCCAACAATATGTGTTGCTGTTACTAAAGAGTTTAAAACTGCTTCTTCTGTGGCTTCTCCTACTGCTCTAAATGCTAGATCAATATCTTCTTCATGTATCGTCTGAACCGTTATGCAATGCGCTGTTTTTTCATGAGGTATTTTTGTTGCAGTTGAAAAGCCAATGACGACTTCACCACTTCCCGTTGTAATAATTGAGCCTGTTCTTGATAAACCTGTAACTGTTCTTTTAATGATCCGATTTAGCTGCCTTTCTGAAACGGGAAGGTCCGTTGCAACAATCATAATGATTGAACCTTTATCTTGTTCGTCTCGTTCTTTTAAGATATGATCTCGCAATTCTGATCCAACAGGCTTTCCATTTACTTTTAAATCGCTTAAAATCCCAAAGTTAGATAAAACTAAAACGCCCATTGTATATGTACCATGTTCCATCTTCATAACTCGCGAAGCAGTTCCAATGCCACCTTTTAATGAATAGCAAAGCATTCCAGTTCCTGCTCCGACAGTTCCTTCTTTTACATCTGGAGAAGCGTTATTTAATGCTTGAAAAAAATGGTCTTTTGTGACAAATCTAGCCCGTACATCATTTAAAAGCATGTCATTACATTCGCAAATTACTGGGTTAACAGTACCTGTCGTACGACCTATTTCTGGATTATGTTCTAGCATATATTCAATTAAAGCGTCTGCAGCTGTCCCAATGCTTAGCGTATTAGTTAAAATAATTGGCGTTTCGATTGTACCTAACTCATTAATCTGAATCGTTCCCATCGACTTACCAAACCCATTAATAACATGCGATGACGCGATTAACTTGTCTCTAAATAGATTTCCTTGATGAGGAAATATTGCCGTAACACCAGTTTGGATGTCTTGATCACTGATTGTTACATGACCTACCGTAACCCCTTCAACATCTGTAATAGAATTTAGTTTCCCTGTTTCTAGGTACCCAATATTAACACCATAATCTCTGATTCTTTTTTGACTCATTAAAAATTCCCTCCAGCTTTGTATTCAATAAGTGTAGTCTCATTTAATTAAGTGATTTAATTTCGAAAGTACAAAAAGCCCTTATTCAGAGCTTTTAGTTAAAAATAATTTGACCACTTTTAAGATAGATCAGTGACTTTCTGTTAATTTCATTTCCTCTTGATTTTCTTTTACCTTTAGAGGAATATAAGTTAAAGAAACTAAAGCTCCACTTATCATTAGTAAAACCATCAATGATGCGAATAGTAGTACGATTTTTTTGGAAAATACTTTCATCATAAGTTGATTTCTCCTATTATGATTAATCTTAGGAATTATTTTAACAGATAACTTAGAAAATTAGATACTTACTTGATAAAAATAAAAATCTCAATTACTCCCCAAGATCTTCCTCAATCTAAACAACCTAAGATTAACAAATAAGGAAATCATTACCATATGGGAAAAACGAACTATTCCCATTTCCTAACATACCCTGTATTAACCTTGTTTTCATGGTGGCATTGGCAAACAGGTACTCATCACTTTTATCTTCATGGTAAAAGTGATTTTTTAACTAAAATTTATAAAAAAACACAAGATAAAAATTTTACCTTGTGCTTTATTTTATTACATAAATCTTTTACTTTTTTTACATAAACCATGAAATAAATGTTCATCATCAGCAAAGTTAAACAGTCTTCAATTTGGCATTTCAACAATTTCACAAACATTAACATTAACCTTCTTTTCCGTTAAAATTCATCAATTTTATCTGTAAAAACTATTAAAGAAGTTGTACCTAATTCAATAAATAGATTAGTTCAGTAAATTTTCCCTATCAAATGCACTAAAAAAAGAGTTACTCTTGCAACTCTCTTTAGTAAAATAATTTTGGTTTATAATCAAAATTACTGATTAAATTTATCAAGCGTATAATCATAATTGATTTCAATAAGTCCGTCATTTAACGCAGTAAGAAATCTGTTTACAGACTCAACTAATACCTCTGTATTCATATATTCTGTGGGTTCAAACATTTGCCACACCGAATATATTCCCCACTTGTCATCTCCTTTATATAGGAAATTCATAAGATCTTCATTTCGATTAATCGATTCATAATTCATGTTATCTCTTGCTCCATTTTGTACCTTTTGAACCCATTCACTTAATTGACTCGCAAACTCAGTAAGATTTAAATTCGGATCATGAAAAAATAAAGATTCATTTAAATAGATATTTAATGCGCCATCTATATATTTTCCAGTATTGGCAACATAAGCCGGTTCTGTAGGTATATAATCATTTAATATAAACAAAAATTTTATATTCATAAAATTCTCCTTTCGTATTTAGTTCAATCTTCATTTATGTATTTTAGTACTTAGTTTCTATTGTTTCCTATTTTTGGTATTTCCCTCATTTTTATTTTACTTTTTTTAGCTTTTTATTTTAGTTTGCAAATTTTTTGGTAACTATTTGAAGTCAAAAACTACAAAGGTATCATTCTATAAATAGCCATCAATCAAAAAGAAAGTGGGATAACATATGAATCAATTTATTGCAGGTCTTTTCCAATCGATTCTTATATTAATTTTAGCTTTCGTGTTTGTCTATAATTATTCAGATATTCGTACTAGAACTACTCATTTTGTTTGTCCTCATTGTAGCAGTCGCTTTAAATTATCTAAATTAAATTTTGCGATTGCATTTAAAACAGGTAAAGTAAATGAACGTTTAGTTACTTGTCCCGTTTGTGGTCATAGAGATCGAATGTCTATTTTAATTGATTAAATTACTAAATCACTTTTTTTACCACTATGTGTTCTAATTTATAGTTTATTAATTAGAAATAAGAAAACCCTTATACTAAAAGGGCTTTCTCTTATTTTTTTAATTCTTAAATGTAAATTAGAAAGGAGCTATTTGAAATGCAAGAATTAATCGATGATCTAACTTTATTATTATTATTTTTAACAGCATTTGAAGAAAACACAGTATTAGATGAAACTACACTCAGAAGTTGGAAAGGATATCCTTTCGATACATTAAATAAATTATTGAATAATAATCTCATATTTTTTAGTAATCGTGCTAAATCAGTTTACTTAACAGAAGATGGAATAGAATTAGCCAACAAATTATTGCAGAAATATACTATTCAAAAATGATGATTAAGCTTTAATCACCTAATAAAACTGCAGAAATCTAGATCTAAGCTATTCACAATGATTATCACATTGTATCAAGTAATCATTCTTTAAAATATCCGTTGCATTCTTTATATTTGATACGGTTAAAAAAAGACTATCTTTTTCTCCTATAAAGAATGATTTCACACCAACCTTACACCATAAACTGCCATAAATTTTACTAAATACTCCTGGAATACCAGGGGGAATATTTAATAGAGCGAAAATCGTTTCTTCTTTAAATTTCACATTAAATGATTCAAGTACTTCTCTAACTACTTTTAGATCATGTATATTTTGCGATTCAGTTGTACCAGGTACAAGTCTAACGAAATTATTATTTTCACCACTTTTTGTCAGTAAAATTCCGACGATATTTACTGAATTATTAGCAATATCTTTTAAAACACAACTTAAAGTTTCATCATTTACTATAAAAGTAAATTGGGTTCTATATTCAAGATCGAATTGTAACTGATCTACTTTACGGCCATTAAAACGATTCAAATTCCCCACATCCTTTTTTTTCGTTTTATTAAAGTATGTGGAAAAAAATAAAATGTTTTTGGTTGAAGACTAGGCTTTCTATTCACCCATTTGCCCTTATCTCAAATTAAAAAACCCCTTTCTAATAAACAGAGTTAATATTTTTAACTGTCTATTAAAAGGGGATATTAATCTATTAATCTAACTCTAACTTAAGGTGTAAATGTGATTATATTCATATCTCTATTAATTGCCGATGCTGAGGTAACATTCGAAATTGCTGTAAATATTACTCTAAGACTATAGGTTGAAGTTGCATTTGCAGGTGCTACATTTACTTGAGTACTTGAAAATTGATATCGGTGGGTACCAGCTGTCGGCTGGCTACTATTAAATACTCTAGTATCTATTAAAGTTGCATCCCTATAAAGTCTCAACTCAAATGTAACTGACCAGTTTGCAGTAACCACTAACTCGATTGCTGTTGCATAGTCAATTTTAAGCTGCTGGTTTGCGAGTACAGCCTGAGTGATACTTACAATTGTTACTTCTGTATTAAGTGGTGGGAATACAGCAATCGATCCTGCGTTTTCTGCAAATGTTAGAGTTGGTCTTTGTCCTGTTGGACCCGTTACTCCGGTTACTCCTGTTGCTCCGGTTGTCCCTGTTACTCCGGTTGGGCCTGTTACTCCTGTTGTCCCTGTTATTCCGGTTGCTCCTGTCGCTCCTGTTACTCCTGTTGCCCCTGTTGTTCCTGTCGCTCCTGTTACTCCAGTTGTACCTGTCGCTCCCGTCGGTCCGGTTGCCCCTGTCGCTCCTGTTGTCCCTGTTGCTCCTGTCGGTCCGGTTGCCCCTGTTGCTCCTGTGGATCCTGTCGCTCCCGTCGGTCCGGTTGCTCCAGTTGCTCCTGTGGATCCTGTCGCTCCCGTCGGTCCGGTTGCTCCGGTTGCTCCTGTGGATCCTGTCGCTCCCGTCGGTCCGGTTGCTCCGGTTGTCCCTGTTATTCCTGTTGTCCCTGTTATTCCGGTTGCTCCTGTCGCTCCTGTTACTCCTGTTACTCCTGTTACTCCGGTTGCCCCTGTTGCTCCTGTGGATCCTGTCGCTCCCGTCGGTCCGGTTGCTCCTGTTGCTCCTGTGAATCCTGTCGCTCCCGTCGGTCCGGTTGTCCCTGTTACTCCTGCTGTCCCTGTTATTCCGGTTGGGCCTGTTACTCCTGTCGGTCCTGTTATTCCTGTTGCCCCTGTTACTCCTGTTGGGCCTGTTGTTCCTGTCGCTCCTGTCGGTCCGGTTGCCCCGGTTGGGCCTGTTGTTCCGGTTGCTCCGGTTGCCCCGGTTGGTCCGGTTGGTCCGGTTGCTCCGGTTGTCCCTGTTACTCCTGTTGTCCCTGTTACTCCTGTTGTCCCTGTTATTCCTGTTATTCCGGTTGGGCCTGTTGTTCCGGTTACTCCTGTTGTTCCGGTTACTCCTGTCGGTCCGGTTATTCCGGTTGGGCCTGTTGTTCCGGTTGGGCCTGTTACTCCTGTCGGTCCGGTTACTCCTGTCGATCCTGTTGATCCTGTCGATCCAGTTGCTCCTGTCGCTCCCGTCGGTCCGGTTATTCCGGTTGTCCCTGTTAATCCGGTTGCTCCTGTTATTCCAGTTGGGCCTGTTGCTCCTGTTGTCCCTGTTGCCCCAGTCGTTCCGGTTGCTCCGGTTGTTCCGGTTACTCCTGTTGTCCCTGTTACTCCTGTTGTCCCTGTTACACCAGTTGTTCCGCTTACTCCTGTTATTCCGGTTGCTCCGGTTGTTCCGGTTACTCCTGTTGTTCCGGTTGCTCCGGTTGTCCCGGTTATTCCGGTTGCTCCGGTTGCTCCTGTTGATCCTGTATCTCCCGTCGGTCCGGTTATTCCGGTTACTCCTGTTATTCCGGTTGCTCCGGTTGCTCCTGTTATCCCAGTATTTCCCGTTGACCCTGTTGATCCTGTTATTCCTGTTGCCCCAGTTGTTCCTGTTGCTCCGGTTGCTCCTGTTGCTCCTGTTGCTCCTGTTGCTCCTGTATCTCCCGTCGTTCCTGTTATTCCGGTTACTCCTGTTATTCCGGTTGCTCCTGTTATCCCAGTATTTCCCGTTGACCCTGTTGATCCTGTTATTCCTGTTGCACCGGTTGATCCTGTTGATCCTGTTACTCCCGTCGTTCCTGTTATTCCGGTTACTCCTGTTATTCCGGTTGCTCCTGTTACTCCGGTTGTTCCTGTTGCCCCAGTTGCTCCTGTTGATCCTGTTGATCCTGTTACTCCCGTCGTTCCTGTTATTCCGGTTGCTCCTGTTACTCCGGTTGTTCCTGTTGCCCCGGTTGATCCAGTTGCTCCTGTATCTCCCGTCGTTCCTGTTATTCCTGTTGCTCCTGTTATTCCGGTTGCTCCGGTTGCTCCGGTTGCTCCTGTTATCCCAGTTATTCCCGTTGACCCTGTTGATCCTGTTATTCCTGTTGACCCGGTTGCTCCTGTCGTTCCAGTCGTTCCTGTTATTCCAGTTGTTCCAGTTGCCCCGGTTGCTCCTGCCGTTCCAGTCGTTCCTGTTATTCCAGTTGCCCCGGTTGCTCCCGTCGTTCCTGTTATTCCTGTTGCTCCTGTATCTCCCGTCGTTCCTGTTATTCCTGTTGCTCCTGTATTTCCCGTCGTTCCTGTTATTCCGGTTACTCCTGTTATTCCTGTTGCTCCTGTTATCCCAGTTATTCCCGTTGATCCTGTTATTCCGGTTATTCCTGTTGACCCTGTTGATCCTGTTGTTCCTGTTATTCCGGTTGCCCCGGTTGCTCCCGTCGTTCCTGTTATTCCTGTTGCTCCTGTATCTCCCGTTGATCCTGTTATTCCGGTTATTCCGGTTGACCCTGTTGATCCTGTTGTTCCTGTTATTCCGGTTGCTCCTGTATCTCCCGTCGTTCCTGTTATTCCTGTTGCTCCGGTTGCTCCAGTTGTCCCTGTTACTCCGGTTGTTCCCGTTGCTCCTGTCGTTCCTGTCACTCCGGTTGCTCCGGTTGCTCCTGTATCTCCCGTCGTTCCTGTTATTCCAGTTACTCCTGTTACTCCGGTTGCTCCTGTTATCCCAGTTATTCCCGTTGACCCGGTTGTTCCGGTTATTCCTGTTGACCCGGTTGCTCCTGTCGTTCCTGTTATTCCAGTTACTCCTGTTACTCCGGTTGCTCCTGTCGTTCCTGTTATTCCAGTTACTCCTGTTACTCCGGTTGCTCCGGTTGCTCCTGTATCTC
>NZ_NUQC01000060.1:0-7829 GCF_002585125.1 Bacillus sp. AFS029533
AGGAGTCGAGCACCCCTCCGCTCCAATCAACTTATTCATCGAAAAAAGTCTGCTATAAATCATAATCAAATAGCCTTTACTTAAAGTAACTTAAATACCAGCTTGTCGGTCAATTAATCTCGAAAAATTAAACTAATCAATTGAATTTGTTTTTCTAAAAATTAACTCATAATATTTTTAATTTCTGAAAAAATCACTACTAGTGTTATTGGAAACATGCAATTACTCAAAACTATTAACATTTAAAACCATTAATAGCAATCCAAAAAAATGATAATTTCATCCATAAATAAATGCTCATTTAATGTCCGTTTTCCCTATTGACCATTTTATATTCCAACAGTGTGTAGACAAAGTACAAAAAATTTGATTCTCAGACTGATTGCAAGCTCTTGTCTTTCGAGGAGCGAGAGATGAGCACCATAGACAGCCGAAGCAATGAAGAAAGTGAGCGTTTTCGGGCAATCTGATGGCTTCATATCTCATCGATCTAATAACTGCATCATCATCAATGCTTTGCCTACTAATATTCCTTGCTGAAATACTTCTACATCAACTTTTCCAAACTTACGACCTAATTCTAAAACTTTTGGTTTAATTTCAATTACATCGTCAATTTGAACTGGTTGTACGAAGTAAATTGTAATATTTTCTACGATTAAGTCCCCTTTTTTCATATCACGAACTGCTCGTTTACCTGCCTCGGTTACAATCGTTGTAAATACACCATGTGAAAGAGTACCAATTACATTTGTCATTTGAGGAGTTACATTACATCTAACCGTAAAGTCATCATTTTTTTGCTCTTTATTATTATGGAATTGACTAGTAACGATATCATCAATTGTTTCGCCCACTTGAGGTTGTCGTTGCAATTGCTGTAATGCTTCAAGTACATCTTGACGACTTATAATACCAATTAAGTTATTCGATGTATTTACAACTGGTAGCAACTCTATTCCTTCCCAAACCATCATTCTAGCAGCTGCTGCAACCGACATTTTTTCATTTACACTTATTGGTTGTCTAGTCATCACTTTATCAATTCTTTGCGTACGTTGTTCATGTATAATATCCTTTGAAGTTACAATTCCTATTAGCTTACCTCGATCATCAATTACTGGATATCTTCCATGACCTGTGTCTCTATTATATTCATACCACTTTTCAACTTCATCAAATGGAGATAGTGTAGCTGTTTTTTCAGTTGGGATGAGTATATCTTCAACTAGTACTATATCTTTCTTAATTAACTGATCATAAATTGCTCTATTAATTAACGTGGCAACAGTAAACGTATCATAACTAGAAGAAATAATCGGCATTTTCATTTCATCCGCAAGACGTTTTACACTTTCATCTGTATCAAATCCACCTGTTACTAAAACCGCTGATCCTTCTTTTAATGCTAATTCATGTGCTTTCACTCGGTTACCGACGATTAATAAATTATTTGCACTAATATATCTCATCATCGCATCAAGCTGCATTGCACCAATAACAAACTTATTAAGTGTTTTATGTAATCCTTCTTTACCACCCAAAACTTGTCCATCAACAATATTAACAACTTCGGCAAAAGTTAATTTTTCAATATTTTCTTTTCTTTTCGTTTCAATTCGAATCGTACCTACACGTTCGATGGTACTAACAAACCCTTTGTTTTCCGCATCTTTAATTGCTCTATATGCAGTACCTTCACTTACACTTAAATCTTTTGCAATTTGTCTTACTGATATTTTATGACCGACCGGTAGTTGTTCAATATGTTCTAGTATTTGATCGTGCTTTGTAGTCAATTACCTCACCAAGCTTTCAATGGTTGTATTAATATTTTTATTAACTATTATATAACAATTCATACCATGAAAAAAAGCACGTTTCAACGTGCTTTTAAAACTGTACTAATATTTTCTTCAATGACCTATACTACAATAGTGAAATTGTTGTATTTGGCTCATGAATGAAACCATTATTCTTTGGTAATTTTGCAAGGAACTCATTTGGGTCTACTTGGATTGGTGGAAATGTATTATAATGCATCGGAATTACTTGCTGTGCATTAATCCATTCAGAAGCAATTACTGCATCGTCGATTCCCATTGTAAAATGATTACCAATTGGTAAATATGCTAGATCGATTTTTTCATACTCACCTAATGTTTTCATCCCTCTGTATAACGCAGTATCACCAGCATGATAAATTGTTTTACCAGCTATTTTTAATAAAACGCCTGACGGTGGTCCTACATTAATTATTTGTTTATTTTCTTCATCAACAATACTTGAGCCATGGATTGCTTCTACTAATTTTAATTTACCAAATGAAAACTCTTTTTCTCCCCCGATATGCATAGGGACAACTTTGACACCTTGCCACGAAATCCAAGTTGCTAATTCCACAGGAGCAATAACCGTTGCATCATTTCGTTTTGCTAGTTCAACTGTGTCACCTAAATGATCGCCATGACCATGTGTTACATAAATATAATTCACTTTAATATTTTCTACCTTCACATTAGTATGTGGATTACCATTAATAAATGGGTCAATAATAATTGAATCTTGACCGTGTTCTACTAAAATAACACTGTGCCCAAAATATGTAATGTTCAAATGAAGTCGCTCCTTTATTATAAAATTAGTCTCTACCACATTTTAACAGATTATTTTCTATTACAAAAATAAGAAATAAGTTAACTATTTTACGTAATTTGATAAAAAATGATAAAATAAGAGTGTTATAAACTGTAAAGACTTTTTTGTTTATTGCAGTAATTTGTTTTTTAAGAAAGGATGTTACAAATGGAACACCGTATACAAAATCTATCAACTTGGTTAAAAGAGCAAGATATTCAACTAGGATTTATTACATCTACTGAGAACGTATTTTATTTAACTAATTTCCATTGTAATCCACATGAACGTCTTTTAGCTTGTCTTGTATTTCCAAATGATGAGCCAATTCTAGTATGTCCACAAATGGAAGTTGGACATGTGCAAAACGCAGGTTGGAAATATGACGTAATAGGCTTTAATGATAGTCAAGATCCTTGGGCAATGATACAAGAAACATTAGCAAAACGTAATATTACAGTAAATCGTATGGCGATTGAAAAAGAACATCTTCTTGTTGGCCGCTATGAAAGATTAGTACAACTTTTCCCTGGCGTACAATTCCTAGCAGCTGAGGAAAAATTACATGACTTACGTTTAATTAAAGATAGTGAAGAAATTCGTCGTATGCAAGTTGCTGCTGAAGCTGCTGACATGGCTTGCCAAATTATTGTTGATCGTATTGCTGAAGGCAAAACAGAAATGGATTTAATTGCTGAAATGGAATACGAAATGAAGAAAAAAGGTATTTCTAAAACTTCATTTAGCACTTTAATTTTAACTGGTGCAAACTCAGCGTTACCACATGGAAATCCAGGTACAAACCCAATTAAAAAAGGTGATTTCGTACTTATGGACTTAGGTTTTATCGTTGATGGATATTGCTCAGATATTACTCGTACAGTAATGTTTGGTCAACCAAATGAGCAACAACAAGAAATTTATGAAACCGTTTTAAAAGGTCAACTTGCTGCAATCGAAGTAAGTAAACCGGGCGAGGTATTAGGAAATGTTGATCGTGCTGCTCGTCAAATTATCACTGATGCAGGATATGGCGAATACTTCGTTCACCGTATTGGTCACGGTTTAGGTATTGGAATCCATGATTACCCGTCAGTAAATGATTCAAATACTGGTATTATTAAAACTGGTATGTCATATACAATCGAGCCAGGAATCTATGTACCAAATGTTGGTGGAGTTCGTATTGAAGATGATATCGTTATAACAGAAACAGGTGCAATGACATTAACGAAGTTCCCTAAAGAGTTAATCATCCTATAATATGAATCAAGGCGGATTAATAAATATTCGACAAGTACTTCCCTCAGATATCCCTATTATGCATAAATGGGAATGTGATGATGAGATTGGTAAGCTTGTAGGAATAGAAAAACCACGTTCTTTAGATGAAATGGTACAAGGCTATGAAAAATATTTTGACGGACTTAAACCTAATCTCCACTTGTTCACAATCGAAAACAATGGTATTTGTGTAGGAAGAATTGAATTAGGAAATCTTGATCAAGAGAATCATCATGCCGCTTTTGGAATCGTAATTGGAGATCATTCAATGCAAAATAAAGGAATTGGTTCATTTGCATTAAACTATCTACTAAATTATGCTTTTAATGAATTAAAACTCATAAAAATATATGGTGAAGTATACGATTATAATATCGTTTCACAAAAATTTCTTACAAAATTAGGCTTTCATTTAGATGGTATATTGCGCAAGCATGAGTTTTTCAAAGGCGCTCATCGAAATATGCATCAATATAGCATGCTGAAAGAAGAATATAATTTAAGTCAGGTTTAAAAATAAACCCCCNNGGTTTATTTTTAAACCTTTTGAAGTATTGTATGTTGTAAAGGAACACCACCCATTGATACATTTCGTTCAATTAGATGATAGTGTTTACCATTTATTATGAAAAGTCTATTCCCTCTGTAATCAACTGTTTTACCTTGGCTTTCTAATTCAGCCTTCACAGCCTTCGCATAATCATTTAGATGTATATAGCGCTCATCTAAATCTAATATAATATTTTGATTACGATAACCCATTAGCCAGTTAAACGCGAAAATACCCGCAATCAGAAAAATAAGGATTAAAATAAACTCCAATACCATCGCTCCTTTTTACATAAAATGGAAATTATAATATAATTTTACTATAAATTTAAAGTGAATGTTATTGTAATTGAGAAAAAAATAAAATCCCTTTACCGTCTTCGATAAAGGGATTTTTCTTTAAATTAGTTTGTAGAGACAGATGTACCTTGTAATAAAGTAGTTGCTTCTTTATATTCTAAGCCGTGAGCTTCAGCTACTGCTTCGTAAGTTACATATCCATCAAGTGTATTAATACCTTTAAATAATGCAGAGTTATCTAAGCAAGCTTTTTGATAACCTTTGTTAGCAATTTGAACTGCATAAGGTACTGTAACATTTGTTAATGCCATTGTAGAAGTACGAGGTACTGCACCAGGCATATTTGCTACAGCGTAGTGTACTACTCCATGCTTCTCATATGTTGGGAAATCATGAGTTGTAATACGATCTGTAGTTTCGAAAATACCACCTTGGTCAATTGCAATATCAACTACAACTGAACCTGGTTCCATTGATTCGATCATTTCTTTTGTAACAAGTTTTGGCGCTTTTGCACCTGGAATTAATACTGCACCGATTACAAGATCAGATTCTTTAACCGCTTCAGCAATATTGTAAGGGTTTGACATTAAAGTCGTAATTTGATGACCAAAAATATCATCTAATTGACGTAAACGATCTGGATTTAAGTCAATCATCGTTACGTGAGCACCAAGACCAACAGCCACTTTAGCAGCATTTGTTCCTGCTACACCACCACCAATGATTGTAACATTTCCACGACGTACTCCTGGTACTCCACCTAATAAAATACCTTTTCCGCCTTTATTTTTCTCAAGGAATTGAGCACCGATTTGAGCTGACATACGTCCTGCTACTTCACTCATTGGAGTTAATAACGGTAATGTATTACCAACTTGTACAGTTTCGTAAGCAATTCCGACTACTTTATTATCAATTAAAGCCTTAGTTAATTCAGGCTCTGGAGCTAAATGTAAGTATGTGAATAAAATTAATCCTTCACGGAAGTATCCATATTCGCTTGGAATTGGTTCTTTAACTTTCATAACCATTTCATTATTCCAAGCCTCTTCAGCTGTTTCAACAATTGTTGCGCCAGCATTTACGTATTCTTCATTAGTAAATCCTGAACCAATTCCAGCATTTGTTTCAATGTAAACTGAATGACCATGTCCAACTAAGTTCATTACTCCAGCTGGTGTCATTGCAACACGATTTTCGTTGTTTTTTATTTCTTTTGGTACCCCAATACGCATGTTATTTCCCCCTGAAATATATTTATTTCGTGCCTCTTAGGATGAGCTCTATTTATTAAAAAATAATACATTTTTATATTAACACAAAACATATAGTGCAGAAAATGAAAACGCTTAATTTCGTTTAATAAATATTAATTCAGAATCTTTTTTATTATAAATTATGCTTTAAAAATGGAATTGTCCCACGAATTCTCATGATAATGGAATATGTCTGTATTTATTAATAACATCCAAGCCACCAGTGACTTCAAATATATCACCTGTTATAAAATCAGACTCTTCCTTACACAAAAATTGCACCATTCTTGCTATATCTTCCCCAGTACCAGATCTTCCAATTGGTGCAAGACCTTTTCCATCCTTACTTGCTTCAGATTGATTTGCCTCTTTCATATCACCAAAAATATCTCCAGGACAAATCATATTAGATGTTATACCATTCTCTGCTTCCTCATAGGCTATTGTTTTAGTCAAAGAAACTAGACCTACTTTAGCTGCGCTGAATGCAGAACGATAAATCCACCCCGAAGCTGAATTGGCACCTTGGAATCCATAATTTATGATACGTCCATATTTCTGCTTTCTCATAATTGGAATAATTTGCTTTAAAAGATAAAACACGCTGTGCAAATTTCCATACAACAAGTATTCCCACTCTTCATCAGTGTAGTCAGCCAGTTTTTTACGGTTAAATAAATACGGGCCAGCATTATTGATAAGACAATCGACCCTACCGAATTTCTCCATCGTTTTTGAGACAATCTCATTAATAAATTGTTTATCGCAAATATCACCTTTTACAAAAAGAACCCGGTCCAAATAATCCTTCCATTCTTCTTTTCGCTCTTTGATAGCCTGTTCATCAGAAAAGTAAGTAACAGTTACTGAATAACCATCGTTTAAAAATGCTTCAGTTACTTTCTTCCCTAACCCCTTCGATCCTGCCGTAATGACAGCATGCCTCATAAAACTCTTCCTTTCGAGTCTAAATAATTTTATATATTTGTGAAAATCATCTAGATAAATCAATCAATTGTATGTATTTGTAGATCTATTCTCATTATCCTTTTTAATTGGTTATTTAAGCATAAAGCCAGTTCATTAAAAATTATGTCATTATCTTATACCTTTATCTTTAATTTAGTAAGATTATTTTATTAAAAGATAACTATGTTTTCTATTATTATGAATTATTTTCCTTTTATTTTAATAATTTTTATTTTTAGATTTTAGACTTTAATTTAAAAATTTTTATTGAAATTTAAAATTCAATTTGTTTCAATTATTTTTTTCAATGTATAATATAGTCAAGAGGGGGAGTAAGGGATGTTTCAAGATTATTTTTCATACGATGAACGATTAGGTATTTTTCTACCAAGCCTAAAATTAGATTGGGAAGATTACTCTCACGATCAGCAACAAATGATTCTTACGGAATGGGAATATATCCGTGGTGGAATACCTGATCAAATTACACGTTTAGAGTTTACAATTAATCATAAACAAGAACTTTTAAATCACGAATCTGATTTTGTTTTGAGCTGTAAATTAAATTCTGAAATTGCAGAATTAGCATCAATTATTAACGATCTTTGGATTTGGTTTAGAAGTAACCAACAAATGTCCAATGATACAAAAATACATGGTTAAAAAGCTAACAATTAATTTGTTAGCTTTTTCATTCTGTTGAAAAAAGAAGTTATCAATTAAATAAGAATATCTTGTTGGTTTCCACTACGGGATGCTCGCTTTCCATGGCGCGAGACCTGAGCCTCCTCGGCGAGCCTGTGGGGTCTCAGCCTTCCCGCATATCCCATA
>NZ_NUQC01000061.1:0-7427 GCF_002585125.1 Bacillus sp. AFS029533
TTTTTTAGTCTACATGCAAATCGCAATTAAATTTAGCGAAACTGCAATTAAAATTTGAGAATCGCAATTAAATTTTACAAAACTGCAATTAAAATCCTAAAAAACGCAATTAAAATATAAAAGTACCCATACCAGTTAAGGTATTCCTTTCTAAAAAACAGACAAAAGCAGATCATTTAAATGGAAAACTTGCAAATATGCCTTCTATCAAATAAAAACTTGATAAGAATCTACAAAAATTTCTTATAATAATCGATTAGATCAACTGCAAATGAAAAACTCTGTTGAAATACCCTAACAGAGTAGTACATTTCCCAATAAAAATGGGCCGCTCATATGTCAGTTAACCTGACTTTTGAGACAGCCCCAATCTAATTAAAACAGTTCAATTATGCTCCATCATTAATGAAGCTATATTGCGCCATGTATAGCTTATAATAATGTCCTTTTAATCCTAGTAACTCTTCATGTGTACCGCTTTCCTCGACATTTCCGTTTCCGATAACCATAATTTTGTCGCAGTCACGGATTGTTGATAATCGGTGGGCAATGACAAATGATGTACGACCTTCTAATAGCTTTTCAATTCCATTTTGAACAAGCTTCTCTGTATGTGTATCGATATTCGAAGTAGCTTCATCTAATATCAATATTCTAGGATCAGCTAGTAGAGCACGAGCAAAAGAGATTAATTGTCTTTGACCTAATGAAAGTCTTGATCCCCTCTCGTTTACATCTGTATCATATCCATTCTCCATTTTAATAATAAAGTCATGAGCATGGACTGCTTTAGCTGCAGCAATTACTTCTTCATCTGTAGCGTTTAATTTACCGTATCGAATATTTTCCATAATCGATGTTGAGAATAGGAATGTATCTTGTAGCATTATTCCCATTTGACTTCTAAAAGATTCTAAATCTACTTTTTTAATATCGTTCCCATCTACTAAGATTTCACCTTTTAAAGGATCATAGAATCGACTTAAAAGTGAAACAATTGTTGTTTTCCCTGCTCCAGTTGCACCTACCAATGCAATTTTTTCACCAGGATTTATTGTGAAATTCACATTTTTTAAGACTGTAGAGTTTTCATCATAACCAAAAGTCACATTTCTAAATTGAACTTCACCATTAATACGTCCAATTGGAGGTGCATTTTCTTCACTAATAATTTCTGGATCAATATCCATAATGTCAAAAATACGATCAGCTGCCGAGAAGTTTGATATTAATGTATTATAAAAGTTTGATAAGTTCATAATTGGACGCCAGAACATGCCAATATACATTGAAAATGCGATTAATGTTCCAACTTCGATATCTTGACTAGTTACAAGCTTATATCCAACATAAAATACAATTACAGTACCAACACCCCAAGAAAGCTCAACTAATGGCCAGAAGAAGTCATTCATTTTTACTGCTCTCATGAATGAGCCCATTAATTCAGAAACCTTTTCTTTGAAGTCTTTTTCTTTATCTTTTTCTTTCGCAAAAGATTGAACTACTTTTATTCCTGAAAAATCTTCATGTATAAACGCAATTAAATTTGAACGTTTCTTTCTATAATCATCCCATCTTTTACGTGCACGTGTTTCAATATAAAACATGGCAACTGCTAAAAATGGCAGAATTGATACTGATGCGATTGCAAGTTTAACATTTAAAATAAACATTACGACTGTAACGCAAACTAAGCTTAGTAATTCTGGAATTAACGTTTGAATACTTTGGTTGAATAAATTTTGGAGAGCACTAATATCACCCATTACACGAGCCAAAATTTTACCTACTGGTCGATTATCAAAAAACGTAAATGATAGTTTTTGAATATGTGTATAAAGCTCATGACGAATATTTACTAAAATATTATTCGTAACAGAGCTAATCATCGTCCAACGTATTTTTGAGGCAATCATTGCTAAGAAATTTAGTGCTAATAGTACAACTCCAATCATTATGAGCCCTTTTACATCGTGATTTTTAATATTTGTATCGATCGCTACCTTTAGTAAATATGGATTTAATATCCCGATTACCATTACAAATAACAATAAACAAATAACGCTAAATGTTTTTAATTTATAAGGCTTTAAATAAGTCCCGAGCCTAAGAATAAGCTCGGTTTTACTCCGATTTAGTTGGTCTTCATCACGATTTATCGTATTTTGTGCCATTAGACCACCCCGCTTTCTACTGTTTCAAAATCTTTGAATTGTTCTTCGTAGACTTCAAAGTATCTTCCCTTTTTATCAAGTAATTGTTTATGATTTCCTTTTTCAACTATTTCCCCATTTTCAACGAATAAAATTACATCGGCATTTTTTACAGCTGAAATACGGTGTGCAATGATAAATGTTGTACTATGTGAGAAACGTTTATTTAAATTGTGTAATAATTCATACTCCGTTTCCATATCTAATGCAGAAGTTGCATCATCTAAAATTAAGATAGGAGCATTTCTTAATAATGCGCGGGCAATTGATATACGTTGTTTTTGGCCACCAGATAAACCAATACCTCGTTCACCAATTTCCGTGCTGAATCCTTCTTCTAGCTCATCAATAAAGTCTAAACAACAAGCAATACGGCAAGCTTCACGGATTTCATCCATTGTAGCTTCTGGGTTTCCTAGTTTAATATTATTTTCAATCGTATCTGAGAAAAGGAAAGTATCCTGAGAAACGAGAGACATATTTTGACGTAAAGATGTTAGATTAAAATCTTTAACATTAACGCCATCTACTAGAACTTCCCCTTTGGCCACATCGTATGAGCGACCAATCAGATGAAGAATTGAAGATTTCCCAGCACCTGTCGTTCCCATAATCGCTACTTTACTACCACTTGGAATATATAGATTAAGATCTTTTAAGACAATTTCATCATTATATTTGAAGCTTACATTTTTATATTCCACTGAACCGTCAACTAGATTAGGTGTATATGCACCTTCTTTGTTTTCAATTGCTGTTTTACGATCTAAAATTTCAAAAATCTTCTTCGCAGAAGCTTGGTTTTTAGAAAGTACATCTGTTAACCAGCCTAGCATTCTCATCGGCCAAATTAAGTTCCAAATATATCCACTGAATGCTACTAGTTCACCTAGCGTCATACTTTGTTGTAAAACGAAATATCCACCGATAATAATCATTGCAACAAGCGCAATATTTGTTAAAAATTCAATATTAGGAAAATATTTACGCATTATTTTAGCTTGAGACATATTTAAATCATAATATCCACGATTCATTTTCAAAAATTTCAACGTCTCATGCTTTTCTCTAGCAAATGCTTTAACCAATCTTACACCCGCAATATTTTGTTGAGCTGTTGTATTGATTTCAGCTGTATGGTCACTTATTTTACCGTAACCTTTATTAAGTAAGCGATTTAAACGCGTCCCCATATATCCAATTGGGATCATGATTGCTAAACAAATTAGTGCCAACTGCCAATTAATTACAAATAAGATAACTGTACTGACAGTAAAATAAATTATATTTTCAACAAACAATCTTAGTCCAAACGCAATTGTTTGCCAGATATTTTCCACATCTTCATTAATTCTCGATAGTAATTCACCCGTATTCATCGAGTCGAAATACTTAAATTCAAAACTTTGAATATGCTTGAACATATCATTTTTTATATCCTCATGTACCTTTGAACTTACTAAGTCATATAAATATTCTTTTACATAACCAAAAATTGATTTGATAATTGTTACACCTATAATTCCACCGATAACCGGAAGAACTACTGATGATTTTCCTTTCGTAATACCATCATCGATTAGAATCATTTGTAAATAAGGAATTAAATGATCCACACCTATAACTAAAACCATTGAAATTGAACCAATAATAAATGAAAGCTTATGCCTAAAGACATATTTTAAAATTCGAGACAAAATTATACCTCCCTTGTATCAATTAACCTAACTCTACGCAACCCTCCACTTTTTTTGACAATAAAAAGACCATGGGAATATTTTCCATACCCCATGGCCATAAAGAAACGTTTCGCCCAAAAACAAACAGTTATGAATCGTTCATTTTTGGCACAAAAAAGCCATGGGAAATATAAACCCATGGCTAAATCGTCAATTGAAATCTAAATTTCAACGTGGTCCGTCCTGCGTAGAGATAGGGTTCATAATCATTATGAAATTTTGTGATGCTTCACAGCTTAATTTTCTTACAATCATCATGTTAACCTACCTCCTTCTTATTTGATATTCTTATCATATACGAGTGGACTTCAAAATGTCAAACTATTTTTAATAAATTTAATTATTTAATTTTATAAACAATTGCTTCATACGGTCTTAAGCTATTATTCACACCCGTTACACTTGAATCTTTATAATTACTTAAAATTATACTTACTTCATTATAGTTATTACTATAACTAAAGTTTGTTTCCTCATTTGTAAAGTTAGCTACTACTAAGAATTTTTCACCATTATACTGTCTTTCATATGCAAATACTTTTTCATCCTTTTCAGCAAGCATTTCAAATGAACCATAAACAATTGCAGGATTTTCTTTTCGCAATTGGATCAATTGACGATAATGATGAAAAATTGAATCTGAATCATTTATCGATTGTTCAACATTTATTTTAGTAAAATTCGGATTTACTGTTAACCAAGGGTTTCCTTTTGTAAAACCTCCATGCTTTTCTCCATTCCATTGCATTGGAGTACGTGCATTGTCTCTACCTTTTGTATAAATCGATTCCATTATGTCTTCGTGCTTGTAACCTTTTGAAATACGGTCATTATACATATTTTTCGTTTCAATATCGTCATATTCATCAATGCTTTCAAATCGAATATTTGTCATTCCAATTTCTTCACCTTGATAAATATAAGGTGTACCTTGCATTAAATGAAGGATTGTAGCAAGCATTTTTGCACTTTCAATCCGATATTCTTTATCATTACCCCATCTAGAAACAATTCGTGGTAAATCATGATTGTTCCAGAACAAGCTATTCCAAGCCTTTCCATCAAGCTGAGTTTGCCACTTATTAAAAACTTCTTTTAGCTCTAACAAATTCAATGGCTTTAAATCCCATTTTTCTTTACCTTCTTGTTGATCAAGACCGATATGCTCAAATTGAAAAATCATACTTAATTCATTTCGAGCAGGATCCGAATATAGCTTTGCAATTTCTGGAGTTGCTCCCCAAGTTTCACCAACAGTTAGCACATCATGATTTCCAAAAGTCTTTTTATTCATTTCTTTCAAGAATTCATGTAACTTAGGACCGTTTGCCGTAATCTCTTGATCTGGAATCTTTCCAATTAAATCTATTACATCCATTCGGAATCCACCAATTCCTTTATCAAGCCAAAAGTTCATCATATTATATACTTCTTCGTGGACTTTTGGATTCTCCCAGTTTAAATCTGGCTGCCTTTTACTAAATAAATGCAAAAAGTATTGTCCAGTTTGTTCATCATATTCCCATGCACTGCCGCTGAAAACAGAAGGAAGGTCATTTGGTTTACTTCCATTCACAGGATCTCTCCAAACATAATAGTCTCGATATGGGTTATCTTTGCTCTTTCGAGATTCAATGAACCACGGATGTTCATCAGATGTATGGTTCACAACTAAATCCATTACGATTTTAATCTCTCGACGATTCGCTTCAGAAATTAATTCATCCATATCATTCATCGTCCCGAACTCTTCCATAATGTCACAATAATCACTAATGTCGTAACCATTATCATCATTAGGAGATTTATATACAGGACTCAACCATATAACATCTATTCCTAAAAGCTTTAAATAATCAAGCTTTTCAATTATTCCTTTTAAATCACCGATTCCATCAGCATTACTATCCATAAAACTTCTAGGATATATTTGATAAACTACACTATTATGCCACCATTTTTTCTCCATTTTAATTGCCTCCTAGATTATGTATAAATCTTAAAAACTCAAAAAATTTATTTGCTTTTTATTTCTTCAATCTACATAATTCGGTACGTGAAATTCCAAAACATTTAAACCAATTTAAAATCGTGCAATCGTGTGCGCAATTTTATAATATAAAGTGTCCTATTCTTAGTAAATGTATATTCAAAATTCTTTTAAACCGCTTACATTTTCTATTTTAACAAGATTGGTCATTAATGCAAACATTTACATTTTTCTTCAACGATTTAAATGAATAAAGTATATCCGTTCCTACCATTAAACTAATCTCAACCTATAACTTATTTGAAAATCTAAAAGACTTATAGATCCATTTTTAGACCTTATCCAGTATTCCAATTAACTATTTTTTCTTTATTTCAAATTTAAAATTGATAGGACAAGCATTCCCTTCATACTATATAAGGCTACGCATTTTCTAAATATTGTTGGGGGGAAAACTTTGTTAAAGCGCTGTTTTATTTTTTTCTTAGTACTGCTTTTATTTTTAAGCACTTCTTTTGTTCAGTCTTTCGCGGCAGAAACAAAACCTGTTTCGCAATTTATCATTATTAATAAATCGATTAATAGATTAGCTTTTTATGAGAATGGTAAATTGGTAAAAGTTTTTAAAGTTGCTACCGGTAAGAGTCAGGATCTAACTCCTGAAGGCAAATTTAAAATCGTCGTTAAAATTGTAAATCGGCCTTATTATAAAGAGAATATTCCTGGGGGTGATCCGAGGAATCCACTTGGTAATAGGTGGTTAGGTTTAAATGCTAGAGGGACATGGGGTACAACCTATGCAATCCACGGAAATAATAATCCAAGTTCTATTGGAACTTATGCTAGTCACGGCTGTGTACGAATGTATGATGAAGAAGTAGAATGGTTATATGATCGAGTTCAAAAAGGTGCTACTGTTTTAATCACTTCATCTAACCAATCGTTCCAAGACATCGCCGTTGCAAATCATTTATTTGATGATGATTCAGGAACTGTAGTAGTAACAAAACCAACGGATATTCCGACTAGTTTACAACTTGGAAGTGTAGGTTCAGAGGTTGAATGGCTGCAGGATTCATTAACTAAATTAGGATATTCTACAAACGGGGTCGATGGCTATTTTGCTAAAGGCACAGATCAGGCAGTGAGAGCATTCCAACTAGATAATGGCTTAACTAGTGATGGAGTTGTTGGTGCTGGTACAAAAAAATTATTATTAGACAAACTCCAAGAAAAAAACCGCGAGTTAGTATCGGCTTATTTTTATACACTTACATTAAAGAAAAATGTAAAAACAAATGGTGAGGACAGATTCGATAGTCAATTAAATGGGGTTCAAAAATTAAAATATTAAACTATTAGAGGGTATCCAAAAGTCTAACTTTTAATGGAACCCTTATTTTTTTTGTGATTAAGGTGGACTGCAAATAAAATCTGGTTTTCGCAATTAAAATTGACAAAACTGTATCTACGTCAATAAAA
>NZ_NUQC01000062.1:0-26865 GCF_002585125.1 Bacillus sp. AFS029533
TTACTCATGAACCGCTTATGAGTAAGTAAAATTCATGATATAGCTCATTTAATTACTCATGAACCCTTTATGAGTAAGTAAGATTCAAGAATTAGCATATAAAGTTCCTCATGAACCGCTTATGAGGAAGTATAATACATGATATAGCTCATATGGTTCCTTAAGAACCCTTTTGAATAAGTAAGCTTCAAGCATTGATCTATTTACTAACCCATAAACCCTTCATGAGCAAAAAAAGCTTGCCCATTATGGACAAGCTTTTAAAATCAATTATTTAACTTGTTTTTTCAAGTCTTCAGCAACAAACTCTACGTTTGTACCTACAACTACTTGTACGTTTTTATCGTCTAATTTAATAACTCCACGAGCACCAGCTTTTTTAAGAAGTGCTTCATTAACTTTAGAAGCATCTTTTACTTGTAAGCGTAAACGAGTTGTACAGTTATCAATATTTGTTAAGTTTTCTTTTCCACCTAAAGCTTGTAGGTATAATGAATCACCAATTTCAGTTGTTACTTCATCAGTTTCAACATCTTCGTCGTCTTCACGACCTGGTGTTTTAATGTTAAATTTCTTAATTGCGAAGTAGAACACGATAAAGTAAATTACACCAAAGATTAAACCGATTAGGATTAATAGAATTGGTTTAGTTGCAATATTGTAGTTCAGAATGTAGTCCATGAAACCAGCTGAGAATGTAAAGCCATCTTTAATTCCTAAAGCATTTACGATACCCATTGATAAACCAGTTAAGATTGCATGGAACGTATATAGTACTGGAGCAATGAACATGAATGCAAATTCGATTGGTTCAGTAATACCTGTTAAGAAAGAAGTTAAAGCAAGACCAATAAACATACCTGCAACCGTTTTACGTCTTTCTGGTTTTGCAGCAGCGATCATTGCAAATGCAGCAGCTGGAAGACCAAACATCATAATAGGGAAGAAACCAGTCATGAATGCACCAGCAGATTTGTCACCAGCGAAGAATCTGTTTAAGTCACCGTGAACTAATTTACCAGCAGCATCAGTAAAGTCACCTAAGTTGAACCAGAAAATTGTATTTAATACGTGATGTAATCCTAGTGGGATTAAAATACGGTTTAAGAAACCGAATACTGCAGCTCCGATTGGACCAATATCAATGATCCAGTTACCAACTGAGTTAATAGCATCTTGAATTGTTGGCCATACATAACCAAATATTCCTGCTAATACGAGCATAGTAGCTGACGTTATAATTGGAACGAATCGTCGGCCACTAAAGAATCCTAACCATTCAGGTAATTTAATACCACTGAAACGGTTGTAAAGAAGACCAGCTACAACCCCTGTAATAATACCACCAAGGGCAGCCATGTTAATGTCTTTATTTATCGTAGTTGTACCTGCAGTTAATACAAAGTAACCGATTGCACCTGCAAGACCGGCGGCTCCATTTCCATCCTTTGAAATACCGATTGCAACACCGATTGCAAAGATTAATGGAAGATTAGAGAAAATTGCATTACCAGCAGCTGCCATAAACGGAATGTTTAGAAGATCTGGTTGTCCAAAGCGCAGTAAAAGTCCTGCAGCTGGAAGGACAGCGATTGGTAGCATTAATGCTTTACCAATACGTTGTAAGAAACTAAGCATATTATTTTCCCTCCGAAAATTATTATAATGATTACGCTTTCAATATTAACCTAAAAGTTTCAACTTGTCTATACAACTAGTTAAGATAAAAAATGCTATTTTCTTCCAAAAAAAATAAAAATAAAAAGGGAAGAATCAAATCTTCCCCTATATTAAGCCATTTTATATAGTTTGTATTACTTCAATCAAAGACCTCTTAAATGACTTTCTGCTTGAGCAATTAAACGTTTAGTGATTTCGCCACCAACTGATCCGTTTGAACGAGCAGTTGTATCAGATCCTAAAGTTACACCGAATTCGTTAGCGATTTCATATTTAAATTGATCAAGTGCTTGTTCTACACCTGGAACTAATAATTTATTTGTTCTTGTCATGATTATCTCCCTTTCTGTAAGTAATAGCTTACAATTCTATTTTTTACATTTAGGGTTTTCTCATGCTTGGTAAATACAGTCATATTAGGGTTATGTTAACTTTTTAACCAAAGCTGATCCTTCAACTACGAGTACATTCTCTTGATTATATACATTCGTCTGGAGCGTTAATAATTTTTTATCATCTCTTTTACGTACAACACTGACGATTACTTTAATTGTGTCATTAATTTTTACTGGTGCTTTGAAAAATACTTCTTGAGATAAGTAGATGGTGTTTTTGCCGGGAAGTTTTGTACCTAATACTGAGGAAATAAAGCTGCAAATCAACATGCCATGTGCAATTCTTTCTTTAAAGATGCTTTCTTTTGCAAAATCATCTAATAAGTGAATTGGATTTACATCTGTTGAAATTGCAGCAAATTGTTCAATTAACTCTGCAGTAATTTTAACTTCGAGAGTAGCTTCGTCACCAACTGAAATGGAGTCAAAATGAACTTCCTGTACATTTCTTGCACTTTCGAAAACATTCATTTTGTTTCTTCCTCTCCTTGATGAAATGTATAGCTAATCAAGAAAATTGTTTAACTATATTGATTATAGTTTTGTAAATGAGAATTCTTGTAAGTTTTTAAACCAATCTTCTTGTGTTTTTTGGAACTGTTGGTACATGTTCGTCCATGCAGTGTAAGGTGTGTTATTTAATGGTTGTTTAAAAAACTGTTGAAAAAATTGTTGTTGTTGATTTGAAAATGTACTCATAGCTTGAAAAAACGGTTGGTATGGGTTTTGATTCATATTTGTCCATAAAGATTGGTATGGAGCAAACTGATCAACTAATTTTTTCCAAGTTTTTTCGTAAGTCTCTTGATTAATTGTAGGCTTAATTTCATTTAATAATTTAATCATTTCTTGGAATTGCTCGTAAGACTCTTGTTGTTGTACTTGCACTTGCTCGTTTAAAGTTTTCCATTGTTTTGCTTGTTCTTGAAATAAAGACTCTGTCCATTGTTGAATTTGTAATTGATTGTCTAATAAATATTGAAGCATTTTTTGAAAATTCTCAGCTGCAAGTTCAGTTTGTAATTCGATTGTTTTTTCAGTCATTAGTATTTCCTCCAAAAAAATTTATTATTGAATGCATTGCTGCAATTTCAATCATCTTTAAAACTTTGATCAGAGTTGCTAAATGGAAAGAATGAATTTGTGTAAATCGAAAAAAATGTTTGGAGCATCTGATTATATTGAGTAAATGAATTATGACAAGTTTTTAGATATTCCTCTCCGGCATCTGTAATAGAGTAAATTCGCTTTGCCGGACCTTCCATTCCATATTCCCAACTAGATTTAATATAACTTTCTTTTTCAAGTTGTCTTAGAATTCGATAAACATTACTTGAATCAAGCGTAGTAAAACCTAAATCAAATAATACTTGCATTAATTTATAGCCATGCATATTCCATTGCTTAAGGCTAAGAAGTAGAAAGGGAACCAAGAAGTTTTTAGGCAATGTTATCGATTCAGAGGTTTCTTGTTTGTTTTTTTTGCTTGTTTCCTTTTCATTTGTTGTCATAAAGTTATGTTCCCCCCTATATCGTAGTAATGGAATCATCATCCCTTAGGTGTAATTTACACTTAGTTAAATTTATTGTCAATGTATTTTAAATATAATGAATATTAAAAAACAAATTTCGACAACAAATGTAGAAATATCACGAAAACATTGGATTGTTTTGTCGTTAGCTTGTTTTCTATACTTAAAAGTAGTGAGGGGGATTAACATGTCAGAGCAAAATTATTCAGATCCATTGAAAATGTGGAAGCAAATGTATGATGTTAATGAAAAATACTTTGGAAAAATGATGAACGAATATGTTCAGAAAGAAGAATTTTCCGAGTGGATGGGTTCTGTAATAGATTTTAATCTATTCTGTAAAAAGATGTTGAATGACCAATCAAAAACCTTCTTAGAAGCTTCAAATATTGCTTCCAAAGAAGATATCGCAAATGTAGCTAGCTTAGTGATTAATTTAGAATCGAAAGTAGATACATTAGAAGATCAATTATTTTTAGATTCTCAACCTGAGTTAGATGTAGCAGCATTGAAAAAAGAGTTAGACATTGTGACAGTAAAACGAGATCTTACAAAATTAAAAGCTGAAACCAAATCAATTCATCAACAAGTTAGTGAATTAAAGTCTTCAATGGAAAATATTGAACAACTAAAGTCTTCAATGGCTAATATTGAACAACTTTTACAACAATTAACAACTAAACAACCAACAAAACAATAATTAGTTAAAAAAGGAGAAATGATAATGGATTTAGTAAATCGTGTAGCGATCGTAACAGGTGGAGCAAAAGGGATTGGAAAAGCGATAGCATTTGCTTTAGCAGAAAAAGGTGCAAAAGTTGTTATCAATTATAATAATAGCGAAGCAGACGCAAAAGCAGTTGTAGATGAACTTTTTGAAAACGGTTATGAGGCGTTAGCAGTTCAAGCTAATGTTGCTGAATTAGATCAAGCAAAAGCATTAATTGATCGTACAGTTGAGCATTTTGGCCGATTAGACGTTATTGTTAATAATGCTGGTATTACTAGAGACCGTTCTTTCAAAAAACTAAGTGCAGAAGATTGGCACGAGGTTATTGATGTGAATTTAAGCAGCGTTTATAACACATGTAATTCTGCTTTACCATACTTATTAGAATCTGATAATGCTCGTATCATTAATATTTCATCAGTAATAGGTCAAGCAGGCGGTTTCGGTCAAACAAACTATTCAGCTGCAAAAGCAGGAATGATTGGATTTACTAAATCATTAGCTCTTGAATTAGCTAAAACAGACGTTACAGTAAATTCTGTATGTCCAGGATTTATTGAAACTGACATGGTAAGAGAAATTCCGGAAAATGTACAAGAGCAAATTAAATCAAGAATACCAAAAAGAAGATTTGGTACAGTTGAAGAGATTGCTAAGGCTGTTATTTACTTATGTGAAGGCGGAGAATACATTACTGGTCAACAGATTAATGTTAATGGCGGACTTTACGTTTAAGTCTTACTTATAGATGACCTTTTTTAAGATCAAAAGGGGGGAAATGTGTGTTTAATTCACAATTGTTAGAAGAAGCAACGGAATCGCTTCCGAGCGGATTAAAAGAATCATACAAAAGATTGAAGAAAACTGCAGATATTCTTATTAAAGAGGGAGAACCTTTAGTAGGTCAATCTCCTAAAGAAGTGATTTGGACGAAAAATAAAAGTAAATTATATCATTATATTCCAACTACAAAAAAGGTAAAAAAGACTCCAATCCTTCTTATCTACGCTCTAATTAATAAACCGTATATTCTTGATTTAACAAAGGGGAACTCTTTTGTTGAGTATCTTGTTAATGAAGGATTTGATGTTTATTTATTAGATTGGGGAACTTTTGCTCATGAAGATCGTCATTTGAAATTTGACGATATTATTCACGACTATATTGCGAAAGCGGTAAATAAAGTACTTCGTTTTTCAGGTGCAAAAGAAATATCGCTGTTAGGTTATTGTATGGGTGGTACGTTAACAAGTATTTACGCATCACTTTATGAAAATGCACCAATTAAAAACTTAATTTTTGTAACTAGTCCATTCGATTTTTCAGATACAGGTTTATATGGTGCATTTTTAAATGAAAAATACTTTGCACTTGATAAAGCTGTTGATACATTAGGGAATATACCTCCTGAAATGATCGATTTTGGTAACAAAATGTTAAAACCAGTTACTAATTTTGTTGGACCTTATGTAACATTATTGGATCGCTCTGATAATACAAAATTTATTAAGTCTTGGCAGTTAATGCAAAAATGGGTTACAGATGGTATTCCATTCCCAGGTGAAGCATATCGCCAATGGATCAGAGAGTTTTACCAACAAAATAAATTATTAAGCGGTGACTTAGAAATTAGAGGAAGAAAAGTAGATGTATCAAACATTAAAGCTAATGTTTTAAATATTTCTGCTACGAAGGACCATATTGCAATGCCTTGCCAAGTTGAAGCATTAAATGAGCATATTTCTAGCGTAGATAAGCAGTATGTTTCGATTCCATCGGGCCATGTATCAATCATGTTTGGACCTGTTTCATTAAAAACGACATATCCTACAATTGGTAAATGGTTAGCTGAAAGATCATAATTTCAGTAAATTTTTAGATATTCATTCATAATATTATGTTAAAAAATCTCACTTTTAAAAAAGTGGGATTTTTTTTATTCAACTGACAAAAACTACCTTAAATATGATTCGAAGAAAGGAGACGAGAAGACGTGAAAAGTATTAGTGGGACCTTGTATTGGCCAACGACTTACACTGATTCACATCCAGAACTAGAAAATATAAATCCACTCGATGAAGATCTAGATTGTGATTTTGTAATAGTTGGAGGTGGTGAATCAGGGAGTTTATGTGCATATTTCCTAAGTCAAACAGGAGCTAAAGTCATTTTACTAGATAAACGAAAAAAAGTAGTACAGGGAAGCACTAGTGCAAATACGGGGCTCTTACAATATTCTAATGACAAAACTTTAAATTCGTTTATTCATTCATATGGAAAAGAAATAGCTGTCCGTCATTATCAATTATGTGTAGAGGCAATTAAAGGTCTTGAAGAAATGTCAAAAAACATTGATATTAATCCTGATTTTATAAAAAGAAAAAGTTTATACTATGCTAGTAATTTAGATGGTAAAGAAATGATTGATTTGGAATATAAAACATTAAAAGAAAATGGTTTTACTGTTGAACGATATACAAAATCGCAAATTGAAGAAAAGTTTAATTTTACGAAGGAAGCTGCACTGTTCACAGGGGATGACGCTGAAGTAAATCCGTATAAATACGCACACGGCTTACTTTTATATGCTCTGAAACGAGGATTGAAGGTGTATTCGGAAACAGAGGTAACTCGGATCATCGGTACAGATGAAGGGGTACAACTTTTTACTAAAAATAAACATACGGTTCGAGCAAAAAAAGTTATTTTTGCTGGGGGTTATGAATCGATGGAGATAAAAAGTGAGAAAAATGCAATTTTAACTTCAACATTTGCGATTGCAACACAACCTCTAGTAGAAAAAAGCAATGCATGGTATGAAAATTGTTTAATTTGGGAGACGGCAAGACCATATTTATATCTCCGGACGACAGTTGACGGAAGAATAATTGTTGGAGGACTTGACGAACCTACAATAATACCAGAAAAACGTGAATCTATGTTATTCCATAAAAAAGAACTGCTAATAAAAAATTTAATAGAGTTGTTTCCTCATTATAAAGAAGCTAAAGCAGAATACTTTTGGACAGGTACATTTGGAGGAACACATTCCGGCTTACCAATGATTAGACAATACGATGAATATCCTAATTGCCTTTTTTTAATGGCTTATGGAGGCAATGGAACAGTTTATAGTTACATACTAGCTAAAATACTAAAAGATCTAGTTACTGTGGGGTCTCATCCAGACGCATCTATTTATATGAATCATTAAATTTTAATTAGAATGTTAATCAATTACCATTTTTATGTATAAAAAGAGTAAAGTAGTAAGAAAATTTAATAGGTAATAAAAATATAGGAGTGTATTACATGAGTTATCATGAAATGTTTACAGAGTTGTTTTTAGGTTATATAGCTCTTTTTATTGTCGTTAAAATTAATGGGAAAACACAAATTACACAAATAACGCCATTTGATTTGATTTCGTCACTAGTGTTAGGAAATATACTAGGAGATGGAATATATGATAAGGAAGCAAATCTACCAAAAATTCTTTTTAGTATTTTTGTTTGGGGAGCATTAATATTTGTAACTGAGATCTTGACACAAAAGTCAATGTGGGCAAGAAAGTTCTTAGAAGGTGATGCTTCTGTTGTAATTAAACACGGAGCAATTCAATGGAAAGAATTGAAAAGAAATCGTTTGGATACTGACCAATTGATGCAATTGCTAAGAGCAAAGGATACTTTTGCAGTCAGTGAAGTTTCATATGCTATTTTAGAAAATGACGGCACGATTAGTGTCCTGAAGAAGTCAAATTTTGATACCCCAACTAAACAGGATTTAAAAATTCAAATGGAAAAAGAATTTTTACCTGTTGTCATAATTAGTGATGGAAAAATAATTAAAAGAGCTCTTAACTCGTTGAAAAAAGATGAAAAGTGGGTTCATAAAAAACTTTCTGAGTCAAATTTATCACTTAAACAAGTATGCTTTGCAGAATGGGATTCAAAGCAATTACATTTACATACGTATTAATATAAAAATTTGAGGATGAGATAAATGAAATATTATATTTATTACTGTTTTGGAGGTACGCATTCTTCACCTTTGGCTGCTGCATATCATTTAAAGCAATTACCACTTGATCGCCAGCCGACAACGGAAGAAGTAAAGAATACCTATTTATTTAATAAACTAAAACCAAAAGATGGTGGAAAACTATTTTATCACGGTGAAGATGAAAATGGGGACCAAGTGTATACAGTTGCGAAAAGATATACTAAAAATGTGCCAACAGCGATCGAAAGTTTAGGGAAAATCTTATTAAATGAAGAAGATAAAATTATTTTATCAAGTACATCACCAACAGTCCCTTTAGCTATGACTTTAGGTGGTTTTACATCAAGATTTTTACATATCGATTTTATTGGGGTTCCATTACTTGTATTAGGGGCTAAGCAAACTTATCTTAATTTGATAAAATTAGTTGAAAATACAAAAAGATATCATCATATAGCAGCTGAAAAGGTTACTGACTTATCTAATAAAAACTTCAACAAAGATTAAAAAATGGACGTTCTATTACGTCCATTTTTTAATACGGCATATTTATAACATCCATTGCTTTTTTAGCATCGTTTTCGATTAACTTATTAATATTAAATACGGAATATTGACCTTGTTTTGATAAATAGCTAAAAATTTGAGTATGCAAATTGTTCACCGATACAAGATGCTTAATAAATAAATTATTTAAATCAGGAGTAGCTGTTTCTGTAAGTGCATGTGCATACATTTTTGTTAATACTTTTGTTGCTGATAATAAATCTTCAGCACTCATTTCGCTTGCTAGTTTATCGCTTGCTGCATCCCTTTCCCCAATCGTAATATTGCTCATAAATTTTAGTAAATCCCGTAAGTTATTTTCAAACAATGTAATAGAAGTTTTATATAATTCCTTTAATCCTGAATCTTTTATATTTTTTATATTTGTTTTAAGCTTATATAAGTAGTAAGTAGTTGTAGCAACAATTTCATGTAATTCTAAGGTTTCATGCCAAGCCAATGTTCTCATCAAGATCCCTCCTTTATGGTACAAGCCTATTCAGTAAGGAATGGTTTTATGACAAAAAAAGGTAAAGTTTAAGCAGAAGGGAGGAAAAGGGAGAAGATAGGAAATTGTTTGAGGGATTGATCTAGAACTATTCCGCCATTCTTGTCCCGCTCAAACTTATGTATATTGAAAATGTGATTCATCAATTGAGTTTATGTGTAAAGAGTGTTTTAGAAATGATTGATTTAATTAATGAGGAAGATTTAAATTTCCGACCGGTTAAGGACAAGAAATCGATTGGGGAGCTAGTCCAACATCTAAGTGAGCTTATTGGTGCTGATATGGAAATTATGAGCGGTGCTAGTCAAGAAATAATGGTTAAATACTATACCGGGGTTGAATGTAAATCACTAGTTGAAATGAAAAGTTTATTACAAAAAAATTTTCATGAATTAAAGGAATGCTATTTTAATATGAAAGAAAAAGAGTTAGTTGAAAAATCTACTTCATATTGGGGCCTTCAATATTCAAAATTCGAATGGCTATTAGAGATTTTAGTCCACTTCACACACCACAGAGCGCAATTACATATGCTACTAGTCCAAAAAAAGGACGATATTAAAATCGCACTATTTTAAAGACAAAATAGGGGATAGAAGTTATGATACTTTCTTCCGATCCCCTAAATCTTGCATTTCAATCAGTCTTTCGTTTCGTGCTGTGGATGCATAAATTGTTTAGCAGGCTGTTCTCGTTTTCTTGATTCTAATAAGTCTGTGTTTTCTGCACTTGCCCAACCAATATCATTTGTTGGATGAACCCACTCGTCGCCTGCCATAACTGATGGATCAACATCATCCGACCAATTATTTAATGGAGAGTTAGGAGAGCTATACTTACTGTCCCCAATTACTACACCCTTTGAATTTACAAAAGGTTCTTCCATTTTAATGTCTGTCCCTTTAAAAGAAGGAAAATTTGAAATATGGGGTAAAGTATCATTCATTACCGGTGAATCAATTTCAGTTTTCTCATTTTTTCTATTCATTATATATCACCTCTACTTACAAATTATTATTTGCTATTTAGTAAATTCAATACAAAAAGGACAATATCCAAAATGAATATTGTTCTCACGCTTTTGAAAAACAATCTTGTCAATTAATTACCAAATATTCGTTAAAGGAGTAGAGTGATGTTGATTTCCACTACNNTCCCATAGGAGTCGAGCAACCTTTCGTTCCAATCAAATTATTCATAAAAAAATGTATACACTAAAAAAACAATCTAATATCCTTTACTTAGAGTAAAATTACAGTTTAATAATCAGTCTGATGTTGTATTAATATCGAATAACAAATTCTAGAATTTGTTGGTATAGCAAAACCACTCAGGTACATTAAACATTTAATCATAAATAAATCATCAAAAAATGATATTTTATGTTCAATAATAGTCACTGAATATGTACTCGTTTGATTAAAAAATGTTATAAAGGGGTTTACCATATTTGTATATGTTAATTTGCATAAGTAGAATTTGAATTTGACTTTTGGGTATATGTTTTAGTTAATAAAAAGACAATTCTTTAAAATGAGAATTATTTTGATTTAGAGATTAATTCTTATATTTGAAGAGTTGATTGGAACGAAGGGATGCTCGACTCCTATGGGAGATGCAGGAAGGGTGAGACCCCGCAGGAACGAGGAGGCTCAGCTCATGCCCCATGGAAAGCGAGCATCCCGTAGTGGAAATCAACAAGAAATTCTTATTTAATTGACAACTTCTTTTTTTTTTAAAAGCATAAATGACAATATCCAAAATGAATATTGTCCTCTTTTACTTATGCTTCAATTGTAAAAAATGAAGGCGATAATGTTTTAGGTGAGAAATAAACTAGCATCGCATAATTACCAGTTCTATATTCTCCAGTTAGTAAGAAATGTTCGATATCAAATGAAAGAGATTCAATCATTGTATGCTTATAAATTTCTTTTTCATTTAAATTAAGTGAAATAAAATCTGAACCTAAATATTCAGGATTTTCGATAATTCGTTTATAAAGATCCTTCGCAAAATCATGGTTTGTAACTTCGTCCCACCAAGGTTTACGCGGTTTATATTTATGATTTAGGTAATAATCAATTTTCATAATATCTTTAACAATCGTATCGTTTTTAATTTTATAATGAGTTAAAAACTCATTCAGACGCTTAAATAAATCTTCAAGCTGATGGCCGATTCTTGACCAACCGCGTTCTTCCCAATAAGAACCAAATAATTGGAAGAAATCAAATGGACTTTCAAACTCATTTTTAATTAAATATTCAATTGTACTATTTGTTCGATGGTCATTCCAATATTTTTCGAGTACGTCTTCAACTTGCTTAATTTTCACAATATCATCGAATGATAGTACATTATTACTTAATATTTCATACGGGGCATAATCCATATAAACATAATCATGTTCATGCGCTCTTAATCGTACTCCAGTGCCTCTTAGCATTTTTAAAAACCCTAGTTGCAGCTCTTCTGGTCTTAAAGCAAAAACGTCATTGAATGTTTGTCGAAATGAATTGTAATCCTCTTCTGGTAAACCAGCAATTAAATCTAAATGCTGATCTATTTTTTCGCCATCTCGTACAAGTGTGACGGTTCTGCAAAGCTTTTCAAAGTTTTGTCTTCTCATAACTAGTTCGTTTGTAGCATCATTTGTAGATTGAACGCCTATTTCAAATCGGAATAAGCCTTTAGGAGCATTTTGATTTAAAAATTCGATGACTTCTGGTCGCATAATATCACCAGTAATTTCAAACTGGAATACTGTTCCTTCCACATGTTCGTCAATTAAAAATTGGAACATATCCATTGCATAACTACGACTGATGTTAAAAGTTCTGTCTACGAATTTAAATACTTTCGCTCCATTTGCCATAAGATAACGAATATCATCTTTGATAACCTCTCGATTAAAATATCGAACCCCAACTTCAATAGAAGATAAACAAAACTGGCAATTAAACGGGCAACCTCGGCTTGTTTCAATATATTGAATTCTTTTACTTAGAAATGGTAAATCTTCTTTAAATCGATAAGGCGATGGAATAGATGTTAAGTCTAATTTTTCTGTTTGTGGTTTAATGATATTTTTTCCTTCATCTCGATAACCAATGCCATTTATGGAAGTAAAATCATTTCCGTTTTCAATAGCTTTAATTAATTTCTTAACAGTAATTTCTCCTTCACCAATTGTGATGATGTCAATTTCCTTTACGCGATCTAACCAATAATTCACATCATAGCTTACTTCTGGTCCGCCAACAAAAATAATAACGGAAGGATCAATTTTTTTATACATACGGATGACTTCAATTGTTTGTTCGATATTCCAAATATAGCAGCTAAAACCAAGTATTTTCGGCTTACGTTTATATAAGTCTGTAATGATGTTAAGACTTGGGTCTTTAATCGTATATTCTGCAAGCTCTATATCATATTCAGGCTGAGCATACGCTTTAATGTATCGAATACCCAAATTAGTATGGATATATTTTGCATTTAATGTTGCTAAAACAATGTTCATTTATATACCTCGTTCTAAATTATTATCGATTTATTTTATCATAAAATATTGAGATTACTAAATTTTCAAAAGCGAAATAGAAAATGAATGAAGTAAAGAAGCAATACAAATATCAAATTACTTATTTATTAGGGTAATTTAGTGCCTCTAATATACTTTCCTCCTAAGTGATTTCGTCTAACTGAAACTTGCCAGATTTTATAGTAGATTTTCATCACCTTTTTTATAAAAAGACATATGATTTACTAAATACAAAAAAGTTTCCCTAGGGAAAGAAAGGAAAAGCAATATGAGTAAAAAAGTTTTATTTTTCACTTATTTGTGTAATAAAATAGGTGTGCTGTCAAATCAGGATGTAAAAAAAGTATTAAATCATTAATTACTATCAAAAATGGATAAATGTTGTAGAAAATTGATGATTGTTCATTTACTTAGAACTATTGACAATGAAGACCGACACATGACATAATTTTATTAAATAGTATGAATAGTTTGAATTTTTAACGGTGTCCAAATAGATAGTCTAAATAAGTGGAGGTGTAAATATGAGTTTATTTTTAGAACAGTGGAAAAAGCTTGCGAATATTAAATGTGATTTGGCTAAAAGAGATTGGTTTTATGGTACGAGTGGAAATTTGTCTATGAAAATTTCAGACGATCCATTATTATTTCTTGTAACAGCGGATGAGAAGGATAAGAGAGCACGCTGTGATGAAGAATTTATAGTAGTTAATAATCTTGGTGAACCAGTATTTGATACGGTATTAAAGCCATCACTTGAAACATTGGTTCATGCAAATATTTACGAAAAAACATCTGCTACTTGTGTGCTCCATGTACATACTGTAGATAATAATGTTATTTCTGAACTATTTGGTGATGAAGGGCAGGTAGAACTTGAAAATAATGAAATGGTTCATATATTAACAAGTTCTTATTTTGAAAATAAAATAATAGTTCCAATCATTGAGAATGCACAAGACATGGAAACTTTTAAACGTGCATATACTCCATTTTTAACAAAGGATTTTGGGGCTGTTCTTGTTAGAAATCACGGGATTACAGTTTGGGGAAGAAGTCCACTAGAAACGAAAAAGTGGCTAGAAGGAATTGAATTTTTAATAAGTTATAAAGTAAAACTAATGATGATTCAAGGTCATAAAATAAAAGCAGGCAACTAAATAGAAGAAAAAAAGCTAAAATAGTAGTGGTAAATAAATTCCATTACATTTTAGCTTTTTTATTTTATAATAAAAATATACTATTTTTTAAAAGTGATCATTTCTAGTTGGTTTTGCTAAATAAAATTTTTTTAGAGTATACTGTATAGAAAGAAAGTGATCATTACTATTTGTACAAAGCTACGTTTAAAAAACTTTAGATAAAAGATACCGATAGAAACTCACTTAAATCAAAATTAATTATTTTAAGCAGGATTTAATAAAAAGTCGTCTAATTTATAAGTAAGAACGATAGAAAAAAGCGCTATTTCATAAAAAAAATAAACCTACTAGGTAATTTTGCTTAGTAGGTTTCATATTGTATCTATTTTAAATAATTTAGATAGAATGAATAATAGAAATTAATTCGATTATGAATGAAAAAGGTTTGTTAAAAAACATCCTGTAGAAGGGAATCAGTCTAATGAATGAATATCAACTCAGCCGTTTATTATTATCTATTTCATTAAAAAGGGAAGAAATGGTATTTTTTGCGGAAACTAAAGGGCTAAACGAACATTTAACCTTAAAGGCCAGTCAAGAATTGGACGAGTTAATTATTTCATACCAAAAAAAATTGCTATCGGAATTAAATAAGTCATTTTCATTGAAATAATCTTAAGTTTGATTAATAAGTGTACAATAATAATATAGAATGAGTTATGTAAAAGAAATTGAAGGGGTTTTATTATGGAAGAGACAAATAGAAAAGATATAGAGCTATCTTTAAAGCTATTTATTGTTTTATCGCGAGCTCATAGAAAGATAAATGATTCTGCAAACAAATCAATTGCCAGTTTTAATTTAAATCCAACTGAATTTGCAGTGCTTGAGCTCTTGTATCATAAAGGAAATCAACCACTTCAACATATTGGAGAAAAAATATTAATTGCTAGTGGTAGTATTACTTATGTTGTAGATAAACTTGAAAAAAAAGGTCTAGTTTATCGAAATCCTTGTAGTGCAGATCGTCGTGTAATTTATGCAGAAATAACTGAAAGTGGAAATAAACTGATGGAAGAAATATTTCCAATGCACGAAGAATTTTTACATGAGCAAATGAGTGATCTATCTAATGAAGAAAAAAATTTCTTAATTCACTTATTGAAGAAAATTGGATACCATGGGTCTAACTAAAAAGCTCTCATCATTTTGATGGAGCTTTTTTTATTTTCAATCAATTAACTCTAGTAAAAACTAGTATCTCTGCAATTTTATAGGTAGATTCTAAGTGAATAATTTTTAAATTTTCAGAAATTTATTTAGATTTAGGTTTTTTTACAGGAAGATTTTATATATAATAGCAATATCACAAAAAATGGAGGGATTAACATGGGTTTTCAAGATTACCAGTATTCTAGACCAAATATTAAGAACTTTGGAGAACAGTTTAAACGTTCACTACAAAATTTTTATGATGCTTCAACGGTCTATGAACAAGAATTAGCAATGAATGAAATCAATGATTTAAGAAATGAATTTTCAACAATGGAAAATTTATGTGCAGTTCGCCATTCAGTTGATACAAACGATAAGTTTTATGAGGATGAGCAAGCATTTTTTGATGAGAACACTCCAATTGTTCAATCATATGGGCAACAATATTATAAAGCATTAATCGGTTCTCCGTTTAGAGAGCAACTTGAAGAAAAATATGGCCAGCAATTATTTGCTTTAGCTGAATGTGAAGTGAAAATTCTAAGTGAAGAAGTAATTCCGGATTTACAGGAAGAAAATAAACTAACGACTGAATACGCTAAGTTAGTAGCGGCTGCTAAACTTCCGTTTTATGGTGAAGTGAAAACGTTAGCACAAATTTCAGCACATTTTGAGGATAAAGATCGAGAGGTTAGAAAGACAGCTTACGATACATACTTTGGATACTTCTCGGAGAATCAAGATAAATTTGATGAGATTTACGATAAATTAGTAAAAATCCGAACTCGTATTGCAAACAAACTTGGTTTCTCAAACTTTATTGAACTTGGATATGCTCGTATGATGAGAACGGATTACGATGCAAATGATGTTAAGAAGTTTAGAGAGCAAGTTCTTGAAACAATTGTTCCAATTGCTACCGAATTAAGAGAACGACAAGCAAATCGAATCGGTGTAGAACAACTTTATTACTATGACGATAAATTCGAATTTGTAACTGGTAATGCAACACCAAAAGGTAATCCTGAATGGATTATTGAGAATGGTAAAAAAATGTATGATGAATTATCGAATGAAACAAGTGAATTTTTCAATTTTATGTTAAAAGAAAATTTACTAGACTTAGTTGCAAAGGAAGGAAAACAAGGTGGGGGATATTGTACTTATATTCCAAACTATAAAGCTCCTTTTATTTTCTCGAATTTCAATGGAACATCTGGTGACATTGACGTATTAACACATGAAGCTGGTCATGCATTCCAGGTTTATGAAAGTCGTAAATTTGAAACACCTGAGTATAACTGGCCAACTTTTGAGGCGTGTGAGATTCATTCAATGAGTATGGAATTTTTCACATGGCCTTGGCAAGAAGAATTCTTTAAGGAAGATACGCAAAAATATTATTTTACACATTTAAGTAGTGCAATTACATTTATTAGTTATGGTGTGGCAGTAGATGAATTCCAGCATGAAATCTACGCAAATCCAGACTTAACACCTGAGGAACGTCACGGACTTTGGAAGAGCATTGAAGAAAAGTATTTACCTCATCGAGCAAATGATGGAAATAGTTATTTAGAAAAGGGTGGTTTATGGCAAAGACAAGGGCATATTTACCAATCACCATTCTATTATATTGACTATACATTAGCTCAAATTTGTGCATTACAATTTTGGAATAAAATGCATGAAGACCGAAATTCAGCGTGGTCCGATTATGTTGGACTTTGCCAATTAGGGGGAAGTAAATCATTTTTAGGCTTAGTAAAAGAGGCTAAACTTGAATCTCCATTTAATGATGGCTGTATTGAACAAACACTAGAACCTGTTAGAAAATGGCTAGCAGGAGTTAACGATCAAAATTTATAAGGATTTACTCCGACTTTTTAAAAGTCGGAGTTTTTATTTTGGCTAGAAATGAAGAGGAAAGGATTCTTAGCCCGATAAAGGACAATTAAAGATGAAAGCAAAAAGAGAAAGGATTAACCTTTCTCTTCAAATTAATTATTAACTACTTTAGCAGTTTCCTCAGAATTAGTATGCTTTTTTGTTCTTTTGGTAAAGAACAATTCATATACAACCGGAATAAATACTAGTGTTAATAAGGTCGATGAAGTTAAACCACCAATTACTGTTATAGCTAATCCTTTCGAAATAAGTGTACCACTAGACTTTGTTAATGCTAAAGGTAATAAAGCAGCTATTGTCGCAAATGCGGTCATTAATATAGGTCTTAGACGTGTTTTACCTCCCTCGATAATCGCTTGGCGAAGAGGTAATCTTTTTTGTTCTATATTTTGGCCAATTCGATCGACTAGTACGATTGCATTTGTTGTCACAATCCCAATTAACATTAGTAAACCAATCATTACACTAATTGAAAGCGGTTCGCCTGCTAGGAATAGTGCAACGAATGAACCGATTGGTACAAATACCAATGCTGATAAAATAATAAATGGAATTCGAGCTTTTCCAAAAGTAATTAACATCGTTAAATAAACTAATCCGATTGCAACTCCCATCGCAACACCTAAGTCTTTAAATGTTTGTGTAGTATCATCACTACCGCCACCACCTTTTAAAGTTACATCAGATGGTAAGTCTACATCTTTTTTCACATCATTGATTACTTCATTTGTTACTTTTGCAATGTCTTTTCCTTTTATTTGAGCAGAAACCTTCGCAAATACTTTGCCATCTAATTTTTGAATGGCAGAATATGTTTCAACGGCTTTAACTTCGGCTACATCTGATAATTTAATTGGTCCTAATTTACCAAGCAATTTAATATTTTTAATATCCTCTACGGATTGGAGTTCTTTATTATAAGTTAATTGCACATTTTGGTCTTTACCATCGATTTTTAATGTTCTCATATTGACAGGATTTGTTTGGTCTGCAACTAAACCTAAGATCATGCCAGCGGATAGACCGTTTTCAGATACTTTTTTCTCATCAACTGAAACAATAACTTGTTTTTGTTTTTCAGAGAAATTATTCGTAACATATTTTAAGTGATCATTCTTTTTCATATAATCTTCAACTTTTTTTGCACTTTCTTGAAGTGCAACTAAGTTATTAGAATATAAATTGATGTCAACATTATTATTTGATGGTGGACCACCAGAAGAGTTTTCTTGTAATCCTACTTTAGCACCTTGAACTTCTGAAGCTGCTACTTTCTCCATTTTACTTTTTGTATCTTTAATAAATTGATCAACATCTGCACTTTGTTTTAAATTAATAAAATAACTAGCTTTATTCTCAGTTTTTAGGCCAGTCATAAAGTCACGGCTACCAACACCAGTAGAAACTTCTTTCACTTGTTTCATATTTAAGAACATCTTTTCCATTTTTAATGAAACTTCATTTGTTTTTTCTAATGATGTAGAGGATGGCAGTTCTAATGAAGCAATGATTGATCGTGAAGATTCATTTGGAATAAATGTAAAACCAAGTCTACCTACTAAAGAGAAAGAACCTGCAAGTAATACAACAGCTAGTATAATGATAATCCATTTGCGATTTAATGATTTTTCAATCACTTTACCATACCAAACTTGAATTTTTTCTTCTTTTTCTTCAGGTGGTACTTTTTTAAATGCATAGCGACCTAAAATTGGAACGATCGTAATCGAAACTAACAATGAAGCAAGTAAAGAAAAAACAATTGTTAAAGCAAATGGTAGGAACATTTTACTAGTAAATCCACCTACAACACCTAAAGGTAAGAAAACGACAATTGTAGTAATAGTAGAAGATGTGACTGCTTTTAATATTTCTTTTGTTGAAGATAAAATTAAATTATTTGAAATGCCTTCTTTTGATTTACGTATTCTTCGGAAAATATTTTCAATTACAACGATACTATCGTCCACTACACGCCCTACTGCAACTGCCATACCACCTAGGGTCATAATATTTAATGTTATATCTAATTTAAGCAAGAAAATCGATGTAATTAATAATGATAAAGGTATCGATATAATAGCAATAAATGTAGCTCTGAAATTACGTAAGAAAATCAATACTGCTAAAGAGGCGAATAATGCGCCTAATAAACCTTCTTTAATTAAAGATTCAACGGATGACTTTACGCCTTCAGCAGAACTATAACCCACTTTATATGAAATTTCATTTTTGTACTTATCTAATACGTTAATTACTTTGTCAGCTACTTCAACAGTATTTGCATCTTGCTTCTTCGTTATTGCCATTGAAATAGCATCATTTTCGTTATAACGAATTAATTCATCTTTCGAATCTACTGATTCAATTTTAGCGATTTCTCCTAATGAAACTTTCGGAGTTTGAGCATTTTGATTTTGCGCGGTAGAAGTAAAAGATGCAGGCTGTAATTCTATATCCTTTAGTTTTTGCAGTGTATCTAATTTTTCTTCGACCCGAATTGGAATTTTAATATCGCCATCAGTTATTTTTCCAGCAGGGAAGGATAGGAATTTTGCATTAATTTGATCTTTTATACTTGATAAAGAAAGCCCAAAATTTGCAACTTTTTGCTTATCAACTTCGATTAATAGGGAAGTAGTTTTTCCTCCACCTATCGAAACGCTGTTTACACCTTCAATTTTATCTAAAGCTGGTACGATTTCGTCATTTAAAGTTTTTTCGATATTTGAACCATCTTTTGAAAACATAGAGAGATAATAAATAGGGAATGATCCAAACGAAAAACGGTCTACCTTTGTTGTTACATTTTCAGGTAATCCAGCATCCTTTAATGTTGTATTTATTTGTTGTTCAACTTTATCCATATCCGTATTAAATGGAAATTCTAAATTAATAACAGAAACGCTTTCGAAAGAAGAACTTGAAAGTGTCTTTATACCTTCGATTGATTTAAATGAATTTTCAAGTTTTGTTGTAATCTGCTCATTTATATCATCTGGTGCTGTACCAGGATAAACAACTTGAACAGAGATTGCTGGAAATTCGATATTTGGAAGCTCTTCAACTTTTAATTTTGAATAAGAATATAATCCTCCAAATATTAATAAAAACGAAATAATAAATATTGCTACAGAGTTTTTTAAACTAAATTTAGTTAAAAAGTTCATTAACTACCTTCCTTTCTATAGATCGTGATAAAGTGATAAATATGTATAGTGTGAATTTTCAATCTTTTGATGGCGTTTTTTCTCTCATTCAAGATAAAGCTCTTAAAATTTTATACGATTTTCTTCCTCAATCCTTCTAAAAATAATTAACATAGATTTTCATTTTTTGTGAAATGATAAGATGGCAAGAAATCATTAATTTTAGGAGGTATGAAAATGACAAAATCAAAAAAAGAAAAGGAACGATTTTGGAATGAAAGAAAGTCGAACCATCAGCCACATGATAAAGTAAAATCGTTTAAAGAATTGGACAAAGAAACAAAATAGCCATCTCCTTTACTAAAGAGTGAATGGTACAAGATTTTTTTCGTAAAGATCACTTATCACATTTTCATTTGTAATCATAAAAAAAAGTCCCGTGATATACACGGGACCTGAGACTGATTTGGTAAAAAATTCTAATGAAATTTTAATAGAATCGAAATCTATGTAGTTCGAACCTTTTAAAATATGAATATAAGCAGAATCTACTATTTTTAAACTATTCTGCTGTTCTTACTATTTTATAATTTTTATGGTTTACGACTGTTAGCGGTTCCATTTCTAAATCTCTGAAGTTTTCCATTATGGATATGTCAACAATGACAGAATTTTTATTAACTTTTTGTACTCTACCTTTCAACCCCTGTTTAAACTCAATGATATTTCCTGCTTCTGCAATTTTCATGAGCGTATCTCCTAACAAAGTTTTGACTTGACACCTTCTATAATGCATGAAAACGGTTTAAAGGTAAAGAGAAAATTTAAATTTTTTTACAATTTTGTCTTTTTTCATAAGAAATTATGTTTAAAAACCTTTTGAAAGGCAAAAATGGTTGTAGCACTTTCAGGAGGTTAGTTTGTTGAAAGAATGGTTTGATGAGTTTGAAGTAGAAATTTCAAATGAAATTAAAAATTTGGTTAGTAGTAATACGCTTATAGGTGATCCGATTTTATTTTTTGAAAACATTATTTTAGTACCATTTTTTGAAATGATTTTAGCGCTAGGCGAAGCTCATTCATCATACGAGTTTGCGAGTATTGGAACAGGAATAGAAGTAATTCCTAAAGCATTTTTAGTTTTAAAAGATGGGAAAAGTGAAGTGATTTTAGTAAATAATAAAAATATGAATTTAGCTGTTACAGAAAAAATTCTTGATGTAACGATTTAGTTTCCATTAAGTACATTCTTTGTTAATGTTAGGATTGAAGTTTATTTCTTGTAGCAATCAAAAAAACGATCAAAATAATAAAGGGTGATTATATGGAACAAAATGAATTTATCAATTTGATTGATCAGTTAGTTAAAGGTGAGATTTCAGAAATTAGCGTTACAAAAGATGATTTTTTAGCATTTAGACAAATAATCGTTAATCGAGATGACTTTAAGCACTTCCGTGGAATCGCTCAGCATGGAGGCCATGTAATTTATACTTACTTAGAAGAAGCGAGAAGTTAACTGTTTTTATTAAATTCTAAAGTCAAAATAATATTATTTTAATCGTGTACTCATTAAAAGTTTGCGAAAAAAAAAAGTTTTTTTAGCTTTTTTTCTTATTTCGCAAGGTGTTAATGAGTACTTTTTTTGTGAAAATGTTATGACCTCATTTGACAAAAAAATCGTTTTACACTTTATTGCACTCTTCTCCATAATTTGTTAAATTTCATATATTGTTTTATTTCGAGACATATTGTCGAAATGTTTATTTTTTAAATTCAGTACCTATATGTTGTGTTTGTTCTAAAAAGGTAATACAATATGTAGGTATATAATATAAGTATTTTCAATATTCTTACATATTAACGAGGGTGATAATATGGTGATAGTTTACAGTTCAATGACTGGCAATGTTAAGCGATTTGTCAATAAAGTTAGAATGCCGTCAATCCAAATAAAAGATGGACTAAAAATTGAAGTACCGTATATTCTCGTAACCTATACTACAGGATTTGGTAACGTACCTGAAAACGTAAGTACTTTTTTGAAGAGTAATTCGAAGTATTTAAAAGCAGTCAGTGCAAGTGGTAATAAAAACTGGGGAGATTCTTTTGCAGCAAGTGCAGATAAAATAGCATCAGACTATCAAGTTCCAGTGTTATCAAAGTTTGAACTGTCAGGGACAAGTCGAGATGTACAATATTTTATTGAGGGAGTGGAAAAGCTTGAGACATATTGAGCTGAATAATGAATTGACGATTAAAAAAGATGGTTTTTTTGATCTCGCAAAAGATAAAGAAGCGCTTCTTTGTTTCTTAAAAGAAGTTGAAGATAAAAAGATTCAGTTTTCTTCTTTAAAAGAACGCTTAAACTATATGATTCAAGAAAACTACTATTATAATGTTGAGATGGATTACTCCTTTGATGAAATAGAAAAATTATATGAGTTAGTATACAATGCAGGTTTCACTTTTCAATCATATATGGCCGCATCAAAGTTCTTTAAAGATTACGCATTAAAAACAAATGATGGAAAGAATTACTTAGAAGGTTATGAAGATCGAATTGCGATCGTTGCACTATATTTAGGAAGAGGCAATATTGAAAAAGCATTGAAATTAGCAAAAATGATGATTCAACAAAACTATCAGCCTGCTACTCCAACTTTCTTAAATGCTGGAAGAAGTAGAAGAGGCGAATTGGTGTCATGTTTCTTATTAGAAATGGACGATAGTTTAAATTCAATAGGATTTCAAATTAATACAGCAATGCAATTGTCAAAAATCGGCGGTGGTGTTGCACTAAATCTATCAAAACTTAGAGCACGTGGAGAGCAAATTAAAGAAATTGATAACGCTGCAAGTGGTGTTGTTCCTGTTATGAAGCTATTAGAAGATTCATTTTCATATGCTAACCAGCTTGGACAACGTAAAGGTGCTGGTGCATCATATTTAAATATTTTCCACTGGGACGTAGTTGAATTTCTTGATACAAAAAAAATCAATGCCGATGAGAAGAGTAGAATTCAATCACTATCAATCGGTTTAATTGTTCCAAATAAATTCTTTGAACTAGCAGAAAAAAATGAACCATTCTATGTATTCGCACCATATACAGTGTATAAAGAATATGGAATTCATTTAGATGATTTTGATATAGATGAAAGATATGAAGAATTATTAAATAATGAGCGAGTTAAAAAGAAAAAACTAGATTTAAGTGCACGTGATCTTTTAGTAAAAATTGCTGCTATTCAGTTAGAATCTGGTTATCCATATTTAATGTATAAAAGTAATGCTAATAAGCAACATGCATTAAAGGATATTGGCGAAATTAAAATGTCTAATTTGTGTACAGAAATTTTTCAACTACAAGAAACATCAGTCATCAATAACTATGGTGAAGAAGATCAAATCAAACGTGATGTCAATTGTAATTTAGGATCATTAAATATCGTAAACGTAATGGAAAATAAAGCGATCAGAGAATCTGTACATGTTGGAATTGAGGCATTAACAGCTGTAACAGATATGACGGAAATAGAGAATGCACCTACAGTGAAAAAGGCAAATGAAGAACTTCATTCGGTTGGTCTAGGTGCAATGAATTTGCATGGATTTTTAGCGAAAAATGGAATTTCATATGAAAGTGTTGAGGCTAAAGATTTTGCGAATACATTCTTTATGATGGTAAACTTTTATTCTCTTGAAAAAAGTATGCTAATCGCTAAAGAAACTGGTAAAACATTTAAGGATTTTGAAAAGAGTGAATATGCTAAAGGTACTTATTTTGAAAAGTATACTTCAAAATCATTTGAACCTAAAACAGATAAGGTAAAGGAATTATTTAATGGGATCTATATCCCGAATGAATTTGACTGGGTTACATTAAGTAAGCAAGTACAAGCGTATGGATTATATAACAGCTATCGTTTAGCAATCGCGCCTACACAATCGATTAGCTACATTCAAAATGCTACTTCATCGGTGATGCCGATTGTAAATGTGATTGAATCTAGAACGTACGCAAATTCAACAACTTATTATCCGATGCCATATTTATCAAAAAATAGTTTCTGGTATTATAAATCAGCTTATGATATTAACCAATTTAAGTTAATCGACTTAATTGCTGAAATTCAGCAACATGTCGATCAAGGTATTAGTACAATCCTTTATGTAAACAGTGATATCTCAACGCGAGAGCTTGCTAGATACTATATTTATGCTAATAAAAAAGGATTAAAGAGTTTATATTACACACGTACTCGTAAATTAAGTGTTGAAGAATGTATTAGTTGTTCAGTATAAAAAGTAGTATTGGACTTTAGTATAGAAGGAGTTCAATAGTCTAAATTGAAATCTAAAATAAATTACTTAATGATCTAAAATGAAAAGCTCGAATATAGAATGCATTATGCATATTGTTCTATATCATCGAGCTTTCTTTATGATTAGGGGGAAATATGAATGAAAGCTGTTAACTGGAATAAAAAAGAAGATGATTTTAGTTTAGTGTTTTGGAAGCAAAATCTATCGCAGTTTTGGACTGAAGAAGAAATTGTCGTTTCATCTGATAAAAATACTTGGAATACATTATCAAAAGAGGAACAATCAGCATTTAAAAAGGTTTTAGGTGGTCTAACATTATTAGATACAAAGCAAGGCGGGGAAGGTATGCCTTTAATCTTAGTTCATCTTAAAAATTTACAAGCAAAAAGTGTACTAGCTTTCATGGGTGCGATGGAAGAAGTACATGCGAAAAGCTATTCGCATATTTTTACAACTCTTGCTACAGAAGATGAAATTGAAGATTTATTTAAATGGGTGGACAAGCATCCAATTTTAACTAAAAAATCGGAATTAATTTCTTCATATTATTTAAATTTATTAAAGCGTGATGTTTCGGATGAAGAGTTATACATGGCAATGGTTGCAAGTGTATTTTTAGAAAGTTACTTATTTTATAGTGGATTTTTCTTCCCATTATACTTAGCCGGTCAAGGGAAAATGACTGCTAGTGGTGAGATTATTAATCTAATTTTACGAGATGAAAGTATTCACGGTGTATTTGTAGGACTATTAGCACAACAAATATATGACCAATTTACTGATGAACAAAAAACTCGACTTTACAATGAAACAATGTCATTATTAGTTCAATTATATGAAATTGAGTTACAATATACAGAAGAAATTTATTCTCCAATAGGTTTAGTAGATGAAGTTAATAAGTTTATTCGATATAATGCAAACAAAGCGTTAATGAACTTAGGTTTTGATTATTATTTTGATGAAGAAGATATCAATCCAATTGTTTTAAATGGTTTAAAAACGGATACTAAAAATCATGATTTCTTTTCTGTTAAAGGTAATGGGTATGTAAAAGCAGTTACAGTGGAAAAATTAACAGATGAGGATTTTGTCTTTGAATTTTAAATGTAAGGAAGTATGTAAATGAAAGCACTTGTTTTTAGAGAATTTGGTCAATCAGACGTATTAAAATACGAAGAAATAGCAACACCTAAAATTTCAAAAGATGAAGTATTAGTTGAAATGAAGGCTGTAGGTGTTAATTTCGCAGATATCTATCGTCGTAAAGGAAATTATCATTTAGCAGGCGATCCTCCATATATTTTAGGGTATGAAGGCTCTGGAATTATTACCGAAGTCGGTTCGGATGTAACGGACTATAAAGTAGGAGATCGCGTAGCGTTTGCAGATGTTCCTTTTTCAAATGCAGAATATGTAGCTGCAAAGGAATCTCATATTGTTCCAATTCCAGATGAAATTAATTTTGAAATTGCGGCGTCAATTATGCTACAAGGGTTAACTGCACATTATTTAATTAATGATAGTTATAAAATAAAATCAGGTGATGTTGCACTTGTTCATGCAGTCGCAGGTGGTGTTGGTCAATTATTGACTCAAATGATTCTTTTAAAAGGTGGAGAGGTAATCGGATTAACTTCATCACAAGAAAAAAGGGAAAAAGCTTTATCAATCGGTGCGAAAGAAGTATTTTTATATACTGATAATTGGGTTTCACAAATAAAAGAGTTTACAAAAGAAAAAAATGGTGTAGATGTTGTATATGAATCAGTAGGATCGACAATAATGGATAGCTTTGAAGCAACAAAAGTTCACGGTACAGTTGTATTTTATGGAATGGCTGGAGGGGATCCAGTTCATATTGATCCTAGAATGCTAATGGATACTTCAAAAACACTAACTGGTGGAGACTTGTGGAATGTTCTAATTTCAAAAGAAGAGAGACTACGTAGAAGTAATGAGCTATTTAATTGGATCGCAACTAAACAATTAATCGTACAACAACCTACTGTGTTTCCTTTAAAAGATGGTAAGCTTGCTCATGATCTATTAGAAAGTAGAAAATCAACTGGGAAAATCATATTATCTGTTTAATAAAAAGACCAAAACTTTGATGTTTTGGTCTTTTTCACGCTGTTGAAAAACAACTTTGTCAATTAAATTACCAAATTTTCGTAAA
>NZ_NUQC01000063.1:0-3205 GCF_002585125.1 Bacillus sp. AFS029533
CTTTAAAATGGTTCATTTTTTTCTCACCAATGAGATGGTCTTTTAAGTGTTGCTGGTATTCTAGTGTGATAATCTCCTTTGGCTGAGTTAATTTGAGCTTGAGTAAGAAAAATACTTCCTGTAAGGTCAGCACCACTCAAATTTGCATCACGTAAGTCTGCTCCGATTAGATCAGAACCTCTTAAATCCGCTCCCTTTAAATCAGCGGCAATTAGATAGGCCCCTCTTAAGTTAGCTCCGATAAAATTCGCATCCTTTAATTTCGCACCAATAAAATCTAAAGCTCTACCGGTAGCTTTTTGACGCTTCTTATTGTTGTTAAATTTTTTCAAAGCCACAGTCCTTGCTTTCTCACTAGCACGTAATAGTAAAGAGCTAACTTCTGCACGGTGGGCTGTGATATCTAAGTTTTGTATTCGTTTAGGCTCCATATGTGTTAATTTTTCAGTTTCTTCTAAAACTGTTTTTATTTCATCATGAATCTCACTTGCAGCATTAATGGTCAAACTTTCATTTAAATACCAAAGCATTTCATGTAGTTGCTTCATAATTGGAAATACTTCATACATCTCATTAGCCAATTCTGGATTTTGTCGCCAGTCTTTTCCATTAAAGGTTACTTGAGATACTTTTTGTCCTGCTCCAAAGCAATCAAAAACAGTACAACCTTTGAAACCTAACTCTCTTAAATTCTTGTGAACTCCGCAACGAAAGTCTGATTGTAAATTATGACAAGGTTTGCCTGCAATTTTATCTTTCGCAAAATCAGCCGATGCAGCAAAAGGCAATGCGACACAGCATAGACCAAAGCAACTCTCACAGTCCGATTTTAGATTTTTATAACGCTCGTTTACTAATCCTATATTTTCAATTTTACTAGCCACTCCCTGCGCCCCCTTCCTACCATATATAATTGGATAATATTTTTTATCGTAACATCGTAATTTTTTTTGGTCAAACATAGGACTTACAGCTTATAAAGGGCAACTTTCAACATTCATTAAGCGGTGTTCACTTTTCATTCTTTTAGCAATAAAAAACAGATAATTATATAAAATTATCTGTTTTAATGTACTTTATTTAATTGTTACATCTTTTAAAAATGGTACAAAGTTAATCCAAGTTTGCCCTGGTGAAAGTTTTATTTCAGTTCCATCTAATGTAAACGGAATGATTCGACCATCTACATTCTTCCATTGTATATTCATATATTTTCCATCAACAATATAATAACCTTTTCCTCCATGTTCGAGATCAATTGAACGGCGACCATAACTATCAATAATTTTATGAGTCGCTTCTACGACTAAAATATTTTTAATTTGAAGCTCTTTCCCGTTCAAAGCATCCTTTGCTACAATTCCATTTTGAACTCGCAGAAATTCTTTAGTTGAATTCGAATACTTGTAAGTCACATTATTTCTTGCATCATGAGAGTATTTTATAAATACCTCACCAGCATTTTTCCAAGAACTATCAAATACTAAGTCTTTCTGCGTAAAATCTAATGGAGTAACTTGTTCTGAATAAGAGTAATGTCTTTGAGCAACTCCTTTTTCAATACCCTCTTTCAAAATATAAGAATTGTGAGGTGCTTTTCTCGTTTTATCTCTTTTAAATAGCGTTCCGTCGTAGATCAGTCCGTTTAATGAATCAATCATTCCTGAATCCATCATTTGTTTCGCTTTCGGACTATTTCCGTGGCATATAAATAATGCATGATAACCATTTGCCAAATTGATGTAATAATCTCTCGCACTTCTTACAGGACCTATTTTCTCAGGTATATTACTTTGAAAAATGGCTAGAAATCTTGTAATATCTCCCTCTGCTAAAATTTCATAAATAACATCAGCATTACTTAATCCACTTTGAGGTCTAGCTAAATAATAATTATTAACCATAACTGCAACAGGTCTTTGTTCACTAGTCTGACTTATTGGTAATCCACTTAAAGGAGCATAAATTGTATCAATTTCTCCTTTATCAATTACATGTTCATTCGAAGGATTTTTATCATCATTTTTAATTGTTTTTACAGACTTTTCGCCATGCTTACAACCTACTAAAAGCATACTTATCACAATTATTGATAAAAATTTCTTATGCATTGGCTCCCCCACAATCTGTTATTTTCTTAAATTGTATTAAATAACTTTTAAAATAGAAAGAATTTGTTGGAATTTTTCAAAAATAAAACATTTAACTAATGACTGAAATTATTCCTTTAAATAATCAGCTTAAATATGTTCTTATTTTATTTAATCTTAAATATTGTATAAAGATAAGAATGATTAGAGGAGTTGAAGCTATATGATTGTAGTTCATTATATCGAGAAAAACGTTGAACTATTAAACCAACTACTCAAAAAGGTCCCCTCTGAAGGAGATACTATTTCCATTAAAGGTCGAAAAGGTAAAGTATTAAGTGTTAATCAAATAAATGATAAGCATGTGCACGTAATTGTAGAACTAGAAGTTATTAAGAAAGTACAGGTTTTAGCAAAAGATGATAAAAAAAGAAGAAGATAAATTTCTAAAACTTAATGGGAGATTATTCCCATTTTTTTTTTGAATTTTTGCCAGTTTTACAGTTTCACATTTCATTTTTCCACTTAAAACGATGAACTATACTGTCTAAATGGAATGTATTCTTTTTTCAAATTGTACTAATCGTGATAAACTTAGAAAAGTTTTAGTAAATCAACAACGTAATAAGGAGTTTTAATATGGAAATTAAGAATATCCACCATATCGCTATTATTTGTTCTAATTATGAATCGTCTAAGCATTTTTACATAAATTTATTAGGCTGTAAGGTAATTAAGGAAACCTATCGAGAGGAGCGAGACTCTTATAAATTGGACCTAAGTATTGGAGAAAATGGACAAATTGAGCTATTTTCATTTCCTAATCCACCAAAGCGACTTACAAATCCAGAAGCGGTTGGGTTACGCCATTTAGCCTTTACTGTAACTAATATAGAAGAAAGTATTCAATTCTTAAAACAAAATGCTGTCTTTGTAGAACCAATTCGTATTGACGAGTTAACAAATAAAAGATTTACATTTTTCCATGATCCCGATGGCTTACCATTAGAATTGTATGAAGAGTAGATTTTGAAAAACAAAACCCAATCTTTATAAAAGGTTGGGTTTTCAGGCTGTTGAAAAACAAAATTAATGATCAAATTTTCGTAAAAGGA
>NZ_NUQC01000064.1:0-11943 GCF_002585125.1 Bacillus sp. AFS029533
CTGTTCTTTCTGCTCTGCCTACATTTCCTGTTCTTTCCGCTCTGCCTGCATTTCCCGTTCTTTCTGCTCTGCCTGCATTTCCCGTCCTTTCTGCTCTGCCTGCATTTCCTGTTCTTTCCGCTCTACCTGCATTTCTTGTTCTTTCTTCTCTACCTGCATTTCCTGTTCTTTCTTCTCTACCTGCATTTCCTGTTCTTTCCGCTCTACCTGCATTTCTTGTTCTTTCTTCCCTACCTGCAATTCTTGTTCTTTCTGCTCTACCTACATTTTCTGTTCTATCCGCTCTGTCTGAACGTTCTCCTCTTTCCATTTCAATTCTCTTAATTGAAAGATTAAGTTCTTTTTCAATTACTCTCATATCTTGAAAATCTTTTGGAGTAGCAAATGTAATCGCAATACCAGTATCTCCTGCTCGTCCTGTTCTACCAATTCGATGTACATAACTTTCTGTATCCAATGGTATATCATAGTTGAACACGTGAGTAACACCTTCGACATCAATTCCTCTGGCTGCTACATCTGTTGCAACTAGATATTGTATTTTAGCTTCGCGGAACAATTTCATAACTTTTTCACGCTTGCCTTGGGTTAAATCTCCGTGTAGTTCTTCAGATAAAAGACCTTTTCCTTTTAGCTGTTCATTTAATTTATTAGCTCTTCTTTTTGTTCTACAAAAAATGATTGCTAGAAACGGCTCTGCTTCTTTGATTTGATTCAATAAGGCATTAAGTTTTCCGCGATCTGTTGTTTCAATAATTAATTGTTCAATTTCATCTAGTGTAATTCTTTTCGCTTTTACTTTAATAATTTCTGGCTTTTTCATGTAACGCTTTGCAAGTGATTGGATTTGATCTGGCATTGTAGCAGAAAATAATAAAGTTTGTCTCGATACAGGAGTATGATTGATAATATCTTCTACCTCGTGTAAAAATCCAATATGTAACATTTGGTCTGCTTCATCAAGCACTAGAAAATCAACTTTATCTAAATTTATAGTTCCTCTTCTTAAATGGTCTAAAAGTCTACCAGGTGTTGCAATGATTAAATGTGCACCACTTTTTAGTTTACGCGCTTGTTGTTCAACATCTTGTCCGCCGTACACAGCAAGTACTCCAAAATCATCACTAACAATCCTTTTAGCCTCAGCAGTAATTTGAAGAGCCAACTCTCTTGTTGGAGCAACTACTAATGCTTGTGTATGAGGTAATTCTAAATTAATTCTTTCAAGGATTGGAAATAAGAATGCAAATGTTTTACCAGTTCCTGTTTGCGCCTGTCCTATTAAATCCTTCCCTTCAAATACGATTGGAATTGCTTTCTCTTGAATCGGGGTAGGCTCTGTTATCCCTAATTCAGTTAGATACTCAGTTAATTCCTCACTTAAACCTAAACTTGAAAATTTATTCATTATATTTACCTTACTTTCTATTTTATATCATTATAAATAATAATGGTTGTTTCATATATTTACTCAAAAAACGACTAATCCATTGTATCACAACGTTTATTAATCTTTTAAAATTATTCTTATATAACTGTATATGTATAATTGATTAAATTTCTTCTGCATCAAGTTATTTTTCACAATTCCTTGGTAAAATAATCAATAATTCATTTAAATTTAGGAACCAAAATTTCTATATGTTTTTAAAGAATTAATCTGTTAGTTGATTTTCACTTCAGGATTCCCGCTTTCCATGGGGCATGAGCTGAGCCTCATCGTTCCTGCGGGGGTCTCAGGTTTCCCGCATACCTCATAGGAGTCGGGTATTCTTCCGTTCCAATCAACATCTTCAAATTTTAATAAAAATGATCTAGAATAATCATTACTTAATTGCCAGTTAAATTAAATAAACTAAGAATAGCAATCACATCATACAAATTAGCTTTTTAAAAATCTTCATTTTTTCTACAGCATAAAAAAAACGGTAACCTTTTGTAGGTTACCGTTTAACTAGTTATTGTATTACTCTAATCCAAGTGCTTGTAAAACATTATCTAATGTTTCACCTTTATACTTTGTCGCTGCTTTTGGTGAATTGTCATTCCATGGATTTTGCATTAGGTAGTTATTGATTACATATTGCATATCTTTTGCATCAACAACACCATCATAGTTAATGTCCGCATCACGTTTATTTGTACCCCAATAAGTTTGGATATATAAAGCGTCCTTTACATCAATGACATTATCTTTATTTACATCTCCTCCAGGAATATAGTCATAATTCACTGGTTTTGATCCAGCTGTAACTTTTCCGTCTTCTTTTACTCCGATTGTAAAGTCTTTAGAGAAAGTAAAGTGACCTGGCACATCAATTTTTAATGTAAAATCTTCATCTGTAATTGGTAATCTCGTTCTAAATGCTGATGGTGCTAGACTGCCAGCGTAACCTAAAGGATCAGATACACCGTATTCTTTACCATTTACGTCTTTCACACTAATTTTTGAACCTGTTTTATTGAAGTCAATTTGTTTCGCCATAGGTTCTCCAGCGAACGACATTAATCCTTCAGCTTGAACTTGTGCTCTCATTAATGAATAGGTTGGTGTAATATAGAAATATGGTTGAATTCCTTGTGTTGTCACAGTAGTATTATCGACATTCGTATAAACAGCGTTAAAGTATCGACTTGAACCTGTTGCACTGTAGAAGTTCATTGGTCCTTTGTAGTATTGGTCTTTTGCTTTTAATGTTAAGTCTACCAATGATACGTCTCCAGCGATTCCGGCATTTGCTAAATCTCCAGTTGCTGTCGCAGTGATTGTCATTTTAGTTAATGAACTATTAAATTGAGCAGTTGTATACTGTACATCTAGTTTACCTTTGAATGACGAGTTCGGTTGAACATTCACTAAATTAAGGTACTGACTTGGATAAAGGAAAGTGAATTCAGCTTTCTTTACATTTGTTTTCACATTTTTTGTTGAGAACGTTAATGTAGTAGATTCACCCATATTTATACGTTGCTTGTCAGCAATAGCAGTTGTGTATGCAGTTCCTTTTCTAACAAAATATGCATCAATAAAACTACCGTAATTTCTTACAGTTGATTTAGTATAATCTGAGAAATCGTACTCAGTAATAGCATTAACAACTGGACCAGATGTACTTAATGGTATTTCAGCGTTGAAATTACCTTGTGAGTCTAGTGAAATGCTTTTTTCCTGAGAATTATTAGGATTATAATAAGTAAAATTATTGTCAGCCTGAGATGCAGTAATGCCTGCTGCTTTCATCTCGTCTATTTCTTTATCAAATACATTACCTGATACAGTAACTTTCGTGTCAGTTGGATTAGTAGTTTCGTAAATACCGCCAGCCTTCATATTATTCATTGTTACCTTTGCTTCTTTAACCCCATTGTAAACCGGTGCATCTGCCGTGAAAGTTTCACCTTTATCGTTTGTGCCTACCATTCTAATTTTATATAATCCTGGATCTAATTCTTTAAGGTCATATGCAATTAGGTTATCTGAATCACCAGTTAATGGATAGTATTGACCATTATTCAGAACACCACGGAAATAATACTCAATTTTCTCATCTGCTCCCATTCCATCAGCTGAACCTAAGAATCCAAACTCTTTGTCTGTTTTTGGATCCACAAGGAAGAAATCAAAATTACGCATATGTGAATTTAATTTGAAGTTTACGCCAATTGACCATCTTGTCGCATTACTCGCCGCTTCATATGGCACTGTAAACGCTGGTGGATTACCCGTTAAGTAGTCGATACCTTCTTTTACAGTATGAATAGCAAATGGAATTTTATAAGTATCATTAGGATCCTTTTGGTTTGTATATACTACATACCCTTCATATGTTCCAAGCTTTGCTGTTTTAGGAACATTAATTGTCGCATCCATATTTGCACTGCCATATCGTTTTACTTTTACAGAAGATTTAACATCTAATGTAACCCCGTTAGCAGAAGCATCTTGATCTGCTCTAGAATCATTTGTATATCGTGCATCCAACGTTTGGAATTGTACCTTTACATCATATGTTTTATCGACGGAACTCTTATTAAATAACGTGATTGAACGATTATCTGATAAGTCTTTACCAGTAACAGGTTGTTCACCAAAGCTTAGTGCACCAGTAATGTTTTTTATTTGTTTGATTCCCTTATCTGCTAGAGTTGTAATAGAATTTCCTACTTCTTTTACAGTCGACGTTTTGTCTTTTACTTGAATTTCCGTCTGAGCATGAACAGCATCATATGGGTTTACACGACCAGCACCAACTTCGTATACACTGTATTTATCAGATAAAGGATCTGCTGTGTTCATCAAAGTTGCTTTAATATCTGAAGGTGACATATCAGGATGAGCTTGTTTTAATAATGCTGCTACACCGACAACATTAGGAGTTGCCATTGACGTTCCAGATAAACGCTCATATGCGTATTGATAGTTTCCAATTTGATCAACTCCATGCATATAAGAAGGAACAGTAGAGAAAACAGATACCCCAGGTGCCGTTACTTCTGGTTTAATATCGTATAACACACGGGATGGACCACGTGAGCTAAAAGGCGCTAATTTATCACCAATTGTCACTTGTTGCTTCATATTGCTAAATGTGAAGCCAAGAAATGTACCTTTAGATGCCCCAACTAAAGGCAATTTAGCAGCTAGGGCACTTCCTTGTGCGTAACTTAGTAAAAATGTTGGAAGTAAGCCATAGCCATCTCCAAGGTAAACGTCACCTAAAGGAACTTGTGTATCATATAATACAACGGCTTTTGCTCCATGCGCTTTAGCTGTCGAGATAATTTGAGTAATTCCATAACTACCTCTTTGTGCTAACACCACTTTTCCTTTTACATCGATTGGATCAGAATTACCAGCAGCCCCCATCCAATAACTAGCCTCACCACCAAATGATACATTTACCATTTGTAATGTTTGTCCTTCAAAATCACCTACATTATCAGTTAAACTTTTAGCAGCTAACTTTAAATCTGCAGGTAAATCACCTGTTGAAGAATGTAATGCACCCGTAAAACTCGGAATTGAAACAGATGTGTCACTTGCTCCAACTGTAATTGCTAAAGGTGCATTACCAGGAGCACCAAGTGAATACATTCGATCCCCAGAGTTACCTGCTGCGACAATCGCTGTTACCCCTGCAAGAACAGCATTGTTTACTGCAATACTCGTAGGATATAATGGATCATTGTAATTCGCTCCAAGAGACATATTAATAATATCCATTCCATCTGACACTGCTTTATCAATCCCCGCCAAAATAGCTGATGTAGAACCAGATCCATATGGGCCTAGTACACGATAAGAATAAAGATCAGCTTCTGGTGCAACACCTTCTACAGCAAAGTCTGCATCATTTTTAGCTTGTCCAGCAATAATTCCAGCTACATGAGTTCCGTGTTCAGTATAGTAGGCCTCTCCGTTAGAAGATAATTCTGGCTGGCCAGATTTTTTCCAATCTGCATATGTCGTTTCCATTGGGTCATTGTCATTATCAACGAAATCGTATCCACCTTTAAATGCCCCTTTTAAATCTGGATGATTGTAATCAATACCAGTATCAAGAATACCAACTTTTACTCCCTTGCCTGTAAAACCTTCTTGATGTAATTTTTCAACTCCAGGAAATGTAACCATTGTATGAGTTGCTGCTTGCTTAGTTGTTGATACATCACTGATTGAAGGTGGCTCAACTTGAACTTGCATATCACTCCAAACAGCTTTTACTGCTTTAGATTTAAGCAGTGATTTTACTTTGTTCGCTGGAAGAGTCATAGAGACCCCATTAAATGCTTTTTTATATGAACGTTTAATAGAATATGGATTTTTCTTTGACTTTAATTCACTGCTAAAAATTGTTTTTAAATCTTTTTGGAACGTATCATGTGACTCGTCCACCTTTGCTTTTGCATCATCCGCTGATAGCGTTACACCATCTGATTCTGCCTCTAAAACCGCAGTCTGCTGTGGCTTCTCCTTAAACTCGACAATGACAGAAGTAACCTTGTCACTTGTTTGATCGACTTCAGAAGATAATTGTAGTCCCTCTTTGTCACTTAATTTCAATTGCTTAATTGCCTCACGTTGCTGCGGAGTAAGATTTGCTAATACTTGTTCAACCTTTGAAGTTGCTTGTGCATGAACTTGTTGTGAAAAGGAACCTGGTGTCATTGTAGTACTGATAAGTCCTGTTGTTAATGCTAATGTTGTAACATTCCTAAACATTTTCTTTTTCAACTACTATCCCTACTTTCTTTTCTTAATAAGTTCATTATAATGAAACTTGATATAATTTTATTTTCTGAAAATTATGTCAAATAGTGTTTTTTTTAAAAATTTTTTTCTTCTTCAAACAAATAGAATAGAACTATGCAAAGTTACGCATAGAGCTCTCCTTTATTCCATTAATACTTAATAGTTTTATATACTTATTTATTTGATCAGAAGTCGCATGGTCCTTATATCTCCAATAAATTAGAAGACATTTATTGAATCTCTCCAAATTGCCAATTTGATTTGCAGTATAGGCTACATCCAGTAATTCATCTAAACCATTTGGCAGCTGTAGGCTTTCACACTGATAAAAAGCATATGCATAACGAAAATCCAAATGTACCTTCTGTTTTAACCATGGTTCGGCATCTATTATCAATTCTTCAATTGTATGTTTATATAAATCTAAGATTCTTTTAGCGTCATCTAATCGATTCAAACGAATAAATGCTTCAAGTACCTTTGGTAATCCAACATATACATCTTCTCTATCTTCTAGCCAACTAAGATATTGATCTACATACTCGAGCTGTCCGTAATCCAAATAAGATGCAAGTCGATTTCCAATAGCTAAATCAGCAAAATAATCATTGACCCCCGCATATTGTTCTGTAAGTTCTATTATTTCTTCTAAAGAGCCCCCCAGGCGTGCAAGCGCAAAGCTTTTATACATAAGTGCTCTACCATAATACTCTCCGTTTTTAACCAATTTCCTTAATCTCTCAGAGTAGTAAAGTACCTCTTCCCATTGCTCACGTCTATAATAAAATGCAGAGATCCATAAATATGCTTCCATTCTAACTTTTTTCGGCATGCAGTACAGATACTCCAACACATATGTCAATGCGTTATGACCATCCTCTGTCATTCTTAAAATATAAAAACGCCTATAATAACTTATTGCCAACAGTTCTAAAACGTCCTTCGAATCACATTCAATTATAATGGAGTACAAAAATAAAGCTTTTTCTTCTTTTCCAGCTTTAAAAAGCTCCTCTGCAACGAAAAAAATATAATTCAAATAATCGATTTGAATCGAAACTGATTTCTCAGTTGTCATTTTATGTAATAGATTTTGACAATGCTCCTCATAACCATTAGTAAAGCATTTGAATAAAAACTGTACACTTTTACGCTTGTCCAAAATTTGTTCCTCATTAAAACATTCCTCATAAAAATATGAATAAAGTGCGCCTTCCTCCAACCCAATAGCTTCTGAAATGGCATCCAAATACTTTAGTGTAAGCGAGCGCTTATGATTGAAAATACGACTAATTTCACTAATATGTATACCTGACTCCTGAGCCAAATCTGTTTTTGTCCAGCCTTTCTCTTTGCATATACATTGAATTTCATTAAATAGAGCTGCGTTCATTCTTCTCACCTACCAATTAAATTTACTTATGCTCAGCCCCAATCGTTACAAACGGCCAATCTTCTTAAAGTTATTAAATTACAATTTCATTATAACGAAACTTGATATAATATTATTTCTGAAAAATATTGTCAATTTGCATTTAATCTTGTAAACATACTCTATTTTTTTGGACCAGCAATTGAAAAAGGGCTTCCCATTAGTCACATAATGACGCAAAGAGAACTCCTTTAATTAGTTAATATTATATGAATCTACTTGATAACTTTAAGACGTTATAGATACTTACGAGATTATTTCAAGAAACCTAGGCATTAAAAAAACTCTTTAACTGAAATATTAGAGATGTGATTCATTTTTACTTTTTAAATGATAAAAAAGGTAAGCATCTGCTCTGCAAAGAATAGTTAGTACAGTAAATAAAAGGAGCTGATTAAATGAATGGAGTTTTAGATATTGTTATTTTTTGTATAGACACAAACTCTTCTAAAAGCTGGTATGAAAAAGTTGGATTTGAATATTTAAGAGGACATGATGGTATGTATTGGTTTAAAGCAGGGAATGGCGAGCTAATGCTCCATCCTACAGATACGCAATCCAATACTGATGCAGTCTTTCAATTAATCGTAAGTGAAGTCGATCCACTATTTGAAAGTGTGTTGGAAAAAGAATTGACGCCATTGGATTTCTCAAATGGAGAAAAAGTCATCACAGAACCTACTGTTCAGCCATGGGGGTATAAGGAATTTTGCTTAAGAGATCCAGACGGTTACATATGGGCATTTGTTCAAAAATCATAATTAAAGTAAGAAAATCCACAGGTTCCATGTGGATTTCCTTACTTTTTAGATTAACGATATTACTTTGAAATATTCACTTCTTTTTTTAAAAGCCTTCCTTGCTTTCTATACATAGAAAACGTTGACCAATTTGCAATGAATACACCAGATAATATTAGTATGCCACCAATCGCCATAATTGGTTTGATTGGTTCGTCCATTACGAAATAACCTAAGACACTTGCAATTAATGGTGATACATAAAGCCATGTTGAGGGGAATACCGGGTTCGTTTTAGATAGTAACCAACTGTATAACCCATGTCCCCCTATTGAACCTATAAATACAAGATACAATATTGGCCACACTGCGTCCCAAGAACTTAAACTTTCAATTTTCGGTTTTTCTAATAAAAACGAAACTAATAGTAGAAATATTCCACCATATAACATTTGAAAAGCATTGATTAAAAATGGCGATACACTACTGTATTCTGTTAATATTTCTTTTGAAGAAATGGATCCAAATCCGTAAAAAGCTTCTCCTAATAATACTGCGATACAAGCAGCAACCCATAAGTAAGAGACATGCTGACTTATCCCAGGTAAACAGACAAAAATTACACCTGCAAAAGCAATTAATAACGCTAATAGTTGTTTACCCTCAATTCTCTTATTATTTCTCCTTAATTGGAAAAGTAAGATCATCATTGGACCAGTTGCAGACAAAACTGCAGCTAACCCTGATGTTATATACTGCTCAGCCCAATATAATGTTGAAAATGTCATAAAAGTTAAGCAGAATCCAATATACATAATTCGTTTTGAAAAAATAAATTTCTTCACATTTACCCCTTTAAGAAGGAAATATAAAATAACAATCAGTCCCGCTAATGTAAATCGAATGCCTGCTGAAAATAAAGGCGAAACGCCCGACTCAATTCCAAATTTTATTGCTAGAAAAGTTGTACCGAAAATCATGCAAATAAAAATATAATTAATAATGATCATTTCATCCCCCCTTTGATAAAAGTATTATATTAAAGTCGGAGTATAACAGTATAATAGAGCATATAACAGTTAGCTCTTTTTCCATTGACGATTGATCTTTTTTCAACTAATTTATAACTAAAAAACTAGTGGTGATCTATGAAAATTCAAATCCATAAAAAATCAACAGTTCCGATTTATCTCCAAGTAAGCACTCAAATTGCAGGCAGCATTCAAAGTGGACTACTTTTACCTAACAAAAAATTACCATCTTTACGAATATTGGCTGAGGAACTTTCAATAAGCGTTTTAACTGTTAGAAAGGCTTATAAATGGTTAGAGACAAACGGCTATGTCACTGTGATGCCAGGTAAAGGAGTATTTATTAGTAAGAAAGTAAAAAAAACATCCCAAGTTGATCCAAGTAATAACTGGCAACAGACTTTAGGAATCAATATAGTAAGATCCCAATATTTAATAAATAGAGAACAGTTAAAATATGATTTTTCAAAAGCAGTTGTATATCCACGTCTACTTCCTAATAAATTTTTAGCGGATGAAATGCAAAAACTATTAAGAGAAGATGCTTCTATATTAACAACCTACGGACCTGTTCAAGGTGATTCTGAATTAAGAACTGAAATTATTAAACATTTATATGAATTTCAAAAAATACGATCTAAAGCTGAAAATCTTATTATTACAAGCGGAGTTCAGCAAGGCATTGACTTAGTAGCACAAGCACTATTAAAACCTGGGGATTCAATTATAGTCGAGAGTCCATGCTATGGTGGTGCACTTGATATTTTTATAAATAAGGGGATTCATATAATACCTGTCGAGATGGATGAAGAAGGAATTCGATCAGACATAATTGAAGATATGTGTATTAAATTTACACCAAAATTAATTTATGTTAACCCGACCTTTCAAAATCCAACTGGAATCTCAATGAGTAATGGTCGTAGAAAAGAATTAATTGAACTTGCACAACAGTATCAATTTTTTATTCTTGAAGACGATTCATTTAGTGATATTTATTTCGAAAAAGCATTTCAATATTACCCAATTAAGTATTACGATCAATTAGACCATGTCATCTACATTAAAGGATTTAGTAAAACTTTAGCACCCGGGGTTAGAATTGCTGCAATGCTAGCAAATGGACCGGTCCTGGAATGGCTACTTGCGGTTAAAGCTTCAATGGATGTGGGTAGCCCTTTACTAACACAAAAAGCAATTTTACCATTTCTACGAACCGATCGAATGCGAAGTCACGTTGAAAAACTACGAATTGCTCTACAAATTCGGCGTGATACAAGTGTTGAAATACTTTCATCTGTTAATGATCAATTAAATTTTCGGATACCTGATGGCGGCTTTAATTTGTGGGTTACATTTCATAAAACCAATGTAGATATTTTTAATTTATTAAGAAAAGCTAATCATGAAAATATCTCATTCTTACCCGGTGTAGCATGTTTTAACAACAATACTGATATTTCTTCATTTCGGATTAGTTACTCACTAGTTAGCGAAAATGATTTAGCTAAAGGGTTAGAGAAACTACGCAATCTAATTAAACAAATATAAAACTATTGTAAAGGAAGGCCATTTAGAACAAGATGCTTAATTTTAAAAAAATAAACTTATTACCACTTGTCATAACAATGCCAGCATTGATAATCGGAGTACTTGCCATGATCAATAACCAAGTGTCCCCGTCCATTTACGGTCAAAATATTTTAATTGCTATTGTTGGAGGAATCATCTCCTTTTTAGTACTGTGTAGAGATCAGAAATCCACTAAGAAAAAGACAAATATCATTGTCATTACATGCATACTCATATTATTTTTACTTACCTTTTTGGACAAAGGATTACATGGTGTACATCGCTGGATAGCAATTGGTCCAATAAGATTTAATATCGCTTTAGTTTTCGTTCCATTAGTAATAATTCAACTATCAAACTTAATAAAATCAAAACCATTTTGGGTTACTTTTGGTTTTTCATTATTTTTTACAGCATTATTACTTTTTCAACCTGGTGCATCTCAACTAACAGCTTTTACAATCGCTATCTCATTTCTATTACTAAATTTAAAAAAGAATAAAAGCGTTCAAATACTCTTTTTAATTGTTTTTATACTTTTAATTATTTTAAGCTGGTCTCACTTAGATCAACTTTCCTCAGTTTCTTATGTTGAGGACATTTTAAGTTTAGTAAAGAAAATGGGAATAGGATGGCTAATCTTAGCAGTAATTTCACTTTTAATTTTACTAATGCCATTTTTCTTATTTCCGCCAAACAGTGCAAAACCATTATCATTTAGTCTAGGGATTTATTTTTCAATTAGTATTCTTTCAAGCTTTTTTGGAAACTTCCCAGTGCCGATTATAGGTTATGGAACATCGCCGTTTATCGGTTATTTAATTGCGATTTCTTGGTATGTATATAATAAAAAATGAACCTTTAAAATGGTTCATTTTTACACGCTGTTGAAAAAAACTTTGTCAATTAAATTAC
>NZ_NUQC01000065.1:0-33119 GCF_002585125.1 Bacillus sp. AFS029533
GTGCTCGACTCCTATGGGATAAGCGGGAAGGCTGAGACCCCGCAGGCTTGCCGAGGAGGCTAAAGAACCTCGCCCCATGGAAAGCGAGCATCCTGTAATGGAAATCAACATCACTCTACTACTTTTACGAAAATTTAGTAATTTAATTGACAAGCTTGTTTCTCAACAGCGTGACTAGATATACTATAAGATTAGTATATCTAGTTTTTTTGTGAGAAAATGTTAAAAATTACATTTTAATAAATCAACCAACCTGTTGATAAATAAAATTATTTATGTTATAATAATATATTTTATTGTTGACTGAATGAACTAGAATCGGTACGATAGTACTTGGAAATGATTACACAATATAGTTCGGGAGTGATTTTATGCTTGGTAAAAGTAAGATCCAAATGTTAAGCATTACGTTGAATTCAAATGGTATGACAAATACAATTCATCCAACACTAATTTGGGATGAAGAAGATGTCGTATTAATTGATACAGGTTATCCAGGACAATTAAACGAATTTCAAATTTGCTTTGAAACTTTTGGTGTACCTTTTGAAAAACTGAATAAAATACTGATTACTCATCAAGATATTGATCATATTGGAAGTCTTTCTGTGATTGTAGAAGAGTCTACTAACGAAATTGAAGTCTATGCAAGTGAAATAGAAAAACCGTATATTCAAGGTGAAAAGTTACTTATTAAAATAACACCCGAAAAAATTGCAAAAGCTGTAGCGTCCTTACCAGCGGATACAACAGATGACTTTCGAAAAGCATTTAAAAACAGATTAGAAAACCCACCAAAAGGTAAAGTTAACCATATTGTTACCCCTGGAAATGATTTGACAATTTGTGGTGGTATTACTGTAATTGATACTGCTGGACATACACCAGGGCATATAAGCTTTTATCATAAGGAGTCGAAAACATTAGTTGCAGGTGATGCACTAATAATTGAAAATGATCAATTAAACCCTTCAAACCCACAATACACATATGATATTGAACAATCGATAAAATCACTTGAGGCTTTATTGTCATTTAATATTGAAAAAGTGATCTGTTATCATGGTGGACTTTTTGAGGGGAATATAAAAGAAAGATTAAGTGAAATCATTCGATTAAATTTTTAAAAAATCGTTTTTGGAGGCAAAAAAATGAGTAACAAGAATTATCATGAATTAATAAAAGATCGTGTTTTTTTCGGTGGGGCAGATGACGTAAAAGACATGATGGAAAATGAAAATGCAAATATTGTTTTTGATCTAAGAGTAAAAAAATATGAGGTTGACCCTCAAATTAACCGTGTACATAGTCCAATTGTTGATGACAAAGAAGAACAAGCAGAAACACTTAAAAGAGCGATTGATCACGTAGTAGAAGCTTATCAAAATGATCAAAAAGTGTATTTCCATTGTGGTGGTGGTAATACACGTGCAGGTACAGTGGCAATGGGAGCATTAATTGCTTTAAACAAAGCTAAGACAATTGAAGAAGCTGAAGAAATGGCTAGATCAATCCGTCCAACAATTAAATCGAATCCTAATATGAAGGAATCCTTAAAAAAGATTTTTCCTAATGCTTAAATAAATATAAAAAACGCTAATTATACAATTTTGGTTTGTATCATTTAGCGTTTTTTATTAAGATACACCATTTAAATGATCTTTTACACACTTTATGAATTCATTTTTGTCACTTGTATTTTCTTTCGTAATTGGAGATATTACCCAAAAGTCTTGATAAAAATAATCTGTTTCTTTAATTGGGATTATTTTTAATTCGCCACTTAATACTTCAGGAAAATATTTTAAAGTTGTATTATGCACAAAAGTAAATACGCGTCCTTCCTTAATAATTTCAATAAGTGTCATAGTACGGTTTGATTTAAGAACGATCTCATTTTTAAATTTTTTAGCTAATTGCAGAAAATTTTTATTCGAAAAAGTATACATTACGACCTTTTGATAAAGTAAGTCTTCAGCTGTAACATAATCTAATTCATATAAAGGAGAATTTTTGCCTACTATAATGCACACTTTTCCTTTACTTAAGAATTCGAAATTAATATTATTTTCCTTTTCTAATTCCGCTTTAGAAGATACAACTAACGCTAAGTCATAGTCCTCTTTTGTTAAATTGTTAATAATCTGAGGTGTACCTTGTTCAATTAATTCAATAGTCGCTCCATTGTTATTTCCAGAGTATTTTTTTAAAACATCATGAATTGTATAAGTAAAAGTTGGTGCACATGCAATTTTCATATGTTTTACTCTAGTTTCCTTAAAATCCGAAAGCTGTTCTTTTAATTCTTTTAAATTATTTAAAATTTCAACTGACCTAGATAATACTAACTCTCCCTCAATAGTTAAGGTAATTCCACCTCTAGATCGATTAAATATATTTATTTCTAATTCTCTTTCAAGTTGACTAATGGCTTGACTAACCCCAGAAGGAGAAATATGCAATTTTTTCGCTGCTTTTGAAATCGACTTTTCATTCGCGATACTTACAACGTATTCTAGTTGTTCAAAGTTCATATTAACCTCCTAATATAAAAAATAACTTTCCCTATCAATAGTTTAATCTATTTATGTGCTTTACATTGTTAAGTATTACTTAACAATAGCTTAACATATATGAAATATAATTTCTGTCGTAAACAATGTAAAATACTACTTAATTCCATATAATTTTATAGGAATAATTAGGATTAAGCAATGAAATATCAGTAAATGAATCTAGTTACTGTTGAAAGTTGGGAATAAAAATGTTTACTTACAATGAGTTTAATCACCACGAAAATAAAACATTTATTTTTGTTGAAAATACTCTTTTCATATCTGGAATCTGTACAATTTTAGTACATCATAATCTAGATGCTAGAAAAATAGATTTCCATGAAATTAATACAAACGATTTAAATGAATCATTTTTTATTTGTCATGTGAAAAATGAAGAGATGGAAGAAAAATCTCAGCTTTTAAAGTTAATTGATAAGAACATTAATATAGTAATCATTAAAAATAATATAGATTATAATGAAATTGAGAGTTTGATGAAAATTGGGGTAAATGGAATTTGCTTAACTGACATTGATGAACAATATTTACTTCATATTGTAAGACAAGTTCAAAATGGTCAATTCTTCTTAGATTCTCGATTAACAAATTTAATCATTCAAGAAAATAAACGAATGCTTGAGAATGGAAATAAAAAGAAAGAACTAGATTATGAAGCGATGAATAATCTTTTGACGAAAAGAGAAATTGAAATTTTACAACTTTTAGCTCAAGGATTTTCCAATATTCAAATAGGATCTGAATTATTTATTTCGAGTAAAACTGTTAAAAATCATGTTTCAAATATAATTCAAAAATTACAGGTATCTGATCGATTAAATGCTGTGATTTCTGCAATCAAAAATAATTGGATTTCGTTTGACTAATTAACAAATGACACTAATCTATTACTTAAAAGGATTAGTGTTATCCAATTGAAAAAAAGATAAGTATTGTATTGTTGATTTCCACTAAAGATGCTCGCTCCTATAGGAGACGAGCATCTTTGCGATCCAATATAACTATTCATCAAACCAAGATTACTTAAAAAACATAAAATAGCCAGTTACATTAAATAATTCTAATATTAAACAATTTACATGCCAAAATTCTTACGAACATTAGCTTCGACTCAAAAAAAAATCTTATATACCTCATTGTTTTGAAAAAAATACTCAAGTAATAATGTAATTCTCCATTTAGTATAGCTTAATTACCTTTGTAACTACTCATCCAATTATCCAACACTTTTACCATCCACTTTACGATAAAACGATTTTCCCACCAAGTTAATTTACTTTTTTTATAGTGAACATTCAAAAAAGTTTTTAAGATATTATTCCTTTTCGAATTAATTCACCAACCGCATGAGAGCGATTGTTTGCACCGAGTTTTTTTATAGCGGATTTTACATATTGTTTTACTGTAAGTTCACTAATATTCATGGAATCTGCCATCTCTTTTGTGCTTTCGCCCCAAGCAATTCGTTTCATTACCTCTAATTCTCTTTTGCTTAAAATGATTGAATCATACGCCCCAGTTGTATTTTCTAAAAATTTTCCAATTAACTTACCGTAATATGTAAATGAAGAGAGGAGTTTATCATCCATTTTAAGATGATCTTTAAATTCTGTTGAACAAATATAACCAACAACTACTGAACCGAAGCAGATTGGTACAGCGATCATAGAGTTAACACTAGAAGGGAAGATATATTTACTACTCGTTTGTTTTAAGTATTCAATGCCTGAACAGAACTTTGCTTTTCGCTCACAAATTGCTGTAAAGATGATTGGGAGCGAACGAATATCATCTCTGATCTCTCGTATATGTGTTAATCCATCATTCGTAATCAAAATAATGCCTTCGCCTAAAAATCCAAAAGGAGAATATCGAAATAAATAAGCATTTCGAACGGGAAGGGGAATGGTACCATACTGGTCACTGGCCAAGAAATAAGGAAGTTGATTTTAAAGGGAAACGTGTTGGAATTATTGGAACTGGTTCGAGCGGTGTACAAGCTATACCAGTTATTGCAGAACAGGCGGGTCATCTGACTGTATTCCAGCGTACACCTCAATATAGTGCACCAGTAAGAAACCATCCGTATGACCCGGAGTATATACGAAAAACGAAAGCAAACTTTAAAGAGATTAAAAAACAGATGAGAGAATCAATCGGGGGCCAACCGGTTGTTCCACCAACCCAATCTGCTTTAGATGTCAATCCAATTGAAAGAAACAAAATTTATGAAGATAGGTGGAAAAATGGTGGACTCGGACTTTTTGGGGCCTTCACTGATCTTACAATTGATGAAAGAGCAAATGAAACAGTTGCTGAATTCATCAGATCAAAAATTAGTGAAATTGTACATGATTCTGAAGTTGCCCAAAAATTAATGCCATACTATTACTATGGTACAAAACGTCCAATTATAGATACGAATTACTACGAAACATATAACCGTGAAAACGTATCTTTAGTTGATGTTAAAAACGATTCAATTGAATCAATTACACCTAGTGGCTTAAAAACTAAAAACAATGAATATGAATTAGATGTGATTGTATTTGCAACTGGGTATGATGGTATGACTGGACCATTAATGAAGATTGATATTAAAGGAAAAGATGGAATTAGTTTGAAAGAAAAATGGGACGGAGGAGTACAAACAAGAACATATCTTGGAATTGCTAATGCTGGATTCCCTAATATGTTTATGATTACTGGGCCAGAAAGTCCTTCAGTACTAAGCAACATGCCTGTTTCAATCGAGCAACACGTAGAATGGATTGCAGATTGTATCCAGTTCTTACGTACAAATGATGTTGATGTGATTGAAGCTAATGTTGATGCAGAAAATGACTGGAGCCGACATTGCAGGGAAGTTGCAGAGGCAACACTATTCACAAAAACAGATTCATGGTACACAGGGGCAAATATTAAAGGAAAACCACGAGGATTTCAAATTTACCTTGGAGGTGTTGGGGCATATCACAAAAAATGCGATGAAATAGCTACAAATGGATATGAAGGATTTGTTTTAACTTCAACTGCAGTTCATTAAACTAGAATACAATCCGAAAAAACACTTCTTTATTTGGAGAAGTGTTTTTCAACGTGTTGAAATAAAGTATAGTAACCCATAGTTCAAGGGGTGGCTTCTAAGTAAGTAAAAACGTAAAAAAGAATGTAAATATCCCATTCATAAATGGTTAAAGTGTGAATAGAATTGCGCTCTCCAATTATTAAAAATCAATTAATGTAAGTTGAATTAATCCACAAATTCAGAGTAAAAATAGTATAATGATTTGTATTTAAATTTCATTAATAGTATAAATATTCATTTTTTTATTTGTTAGAGTTAAAAAGGGGAGAGTTTTAATTTGTTTGCATCAAAAAAATCTATATTTAAAGGGACTTCATTTACAAATTTCTGGGTCTCACGAATGTTTACTTCGACTTCATTTCAGATGCTATCAGTGGCAATTGGATGGCAAATGTATGATTTGACACATGACGCGTTTAGTCTAGGTCTAGTAGGTTTAGCACAATTTATTCCAATGGTCTTACTTACTTTAGTAGTTGGTCAAGTTGCTGACAGAGTTGATCGTCGGAAAATTGTTTTCATATGCCAAATGGTAGAAGCTTTAATAGCAGGACTTCTTTTATATGGTAATTTTGCTAACTGGCTTAGCAGGGAGGAAATATTAATTGCAGCTTTTATACTCGGTGCATGTCGATCATTTGAAGGACCTGCTTCTTCGGCGTTATTACCTCAAGTTGTGCCAAAATCTATTTTACAACAAGCTATTTCTTGGAGTACATCTGCAGGTCAAACAGCACAAATACTTGGACCATCTCTTGGTGGTGTATTATTTTCAGTAGGACCAGCATACGTATATGCAACCTCAGCAATTGCTTTATTACTTTCATCAATCTTAACAATTTTTATAAAATTAGATAGTGAATTTATTCGTAAAGCAGAGCCGGTAACTTTACGTACAATGCTTATGGGGTTAGAATTTGTCTATAAACACCCAATTATTTTAGGAACTATATCACTTGATTTGTTTGCCGTTTTACTTGGTGGAGCTACAGCACTTTTACCAATTTATGCCCAAGATATTTTACATACAGGCGCTTGGGGCTTAGGTCTGATGCGTACTGCACCAGCTGTTGGAGCATTAATAATGTCTCTAATTTTAGCTTATTTCCCACTTAAAAAATCTTTTGGGCCGATATTATTTGCAGCGTTAGGTATTTTTGGATTAGCAACAATGCTATTTGCAATTTCAACAAACTTAGTCATCTCATTAATTGCATTATTTATAATTGGAGCTTCAGATGTAGTCAGCGTAGTAATACGTTCTTCACTCGTTCAGTTACAGACACCGGATGATATGAGAGGCAGAGTAAATGCTGTAAATTCTTTATTTATTGGAACTTCGAATCAGCTTGGGGAATTTGAATCTGGAACAATGGCTGGATTAATGGGTGCCGTACCAGCTGCATTTGTAGGTGGACTTGGAACGATATTAGTTGCTGGACTTTGGATGTATTTATTCCCTTCACTTAGAAGAATTAATTCACTTTCTGGAGATAAAACAGAAAAAGTAGGATAATTTGTTAAAGGAGGATTTATGGAAAATACTAAAAAAACATTTGAAACGATTGATGAATATATTTCACAATTTCAGCCTGAAGTTCAAGAAAAATTACAATCTTTAAGAAAGACTGTAAAAGAAGTTGTACCAAATGCTGTAGAGAGAATTAGTTATCAAATGCCTACTTTTGCGCTAAATAAAAATTTAGTACATTTTGCTGCATTTATAAATCATATTGGATTTTACCCGGGCGCAAGTGGAATTGCAGCATTTAAACAAGAATTATCCGTTTATAAAGGTGCTAAAGGATCTGTGCAATTTCCAATAAACGACCCACTTCCATTTGATTTGATAAAAAAGATTGTAAAGTATAGGGAACTTGAGGATATTAAAAAAGCGGAAGAAAAATTAAAAAAGAAAAAATAAGATCAAAACCTCTGGAGCTAATTTTAGTTTTGGAGGTTTTTTTAGTAAAAAGGACTGATCGCTTTGTTCGAAATATTGTCAAATATTTTCCAATAATAAAATACTTTATCCGTTATACTAAACTTGTATTTAGAGGAAAAAACAAGTAATGAATGATGAAGTTGATTTTTTTTAGCAAAACATGTGAAAAAGTTCACAACTTGTATTTGGGGGACAGAAGAGATGAAAAGAAAATTATTGATGATTGGTAATGAAATGGCAGGAGTTCGTTGTATAGAAGAAATACTAAAAGAAATAAAAGTTTATTTGAAATCACAATAATTGGGGATGAACCTTATCCAAACTATAACAGGATCATGTTATCGAAGGTATTACAAGGTAAAACAACCTTTGATGAAATTAATATTAATGATTGGAATTGGTATATAGAGAATCAAATTACATTACTTACAAACGAAAAAGTTACAAAAATATCCCCTGCAGAAAAAATAGTTGAAACTGAAAAAGGAAAAATGCTTTTATATGATGAGCTTATTTTAGCTACTGGATCTAGTGCCTTTATACTTCCTATCCCAGGAAATAATCTACAAGGTGTAATCGGTTTCCGGACAATTCAAGATACTGAATTAATGATAGATTATGCAAAAAAATATAAAAAAGCTGTTGTAATTGGGGGAGGCCTACTAGGTTTAGAGGCAGCAAGAGGTTTAATTGACCGAGGAATGGAAGTTCATGTTGTACATCTATTGCCTACATTAATGGAACAACAATTAGATGCAACTGCTGCGAAAATGTTAAAAAAAGATTTAGAAGCACAGGGTATGAATTTCTTAATGGAGAAACAAACGATTTCAATAAATGGAACGAATCGTGTTGAAGGAATCAGTTTTTCGGATGGAACTTCATTAGAATGTGATTTAGTCGTAATGGCTGTAGGAATTAGACCAAATATTTCTTTAGCAAAAGAAGCAGGAATCGACGCAAACCGTGCAATCATTGTAAACGATATAATGCAAACATCAGAACCATCAATTTATGCTGTAGGTGAATGTGCCGAACATAACGGAACTACTTATGGTTTAGTAGCACCGCTATATGAACAAGGGATCGTGCTAGCAGAACATATAACGGGTAATTCCACGAAAGGATATAAAGGAAGCATTTTATCAACTCAATTAAAAGTATCTGGCTGTGATTTATTCTCTGGTGGATTAATCCATGAAGGAGAAGATATGCAAGCAATCATTGTAAATGACCAATTTGCTGGACTATACAAAAAAGTAATTGTGAAAGATGAAAAAGTTGTTGGAATAGTTTTATATGGTGATGCATCAGATGGAAATCGATTATTCAACATGTTAAAAAATGAAACAAATATAAAGGAATATACTAGTGCTTCTATTCTCCATAAATCAGGAGAGGACGCTGGTGAAGCTTTTGTTCTTAGTATGAGTGCTAATGATACAGTTTGTGGATGTAATGGTGTTACGAAAGGCACAATTGTTCAATCAATTTTAGAACAAGAGCTTACAACGTTTGAACATGTGAAAAGTTGCACAAAAGCAGGCGCATCATGTGGAAAATGCAAAGGAATGGTTGAAAGTATTTTAGCGGCTACATTAGGTGATACATTTGATCCCAATGCTGCAAAGCCTGGTATGTGTGGATGTACCGCATTATCTCGTGATGAAGTGATAAATGAAATAGAAGAAAAAGGATTACAAACTCCTAGAGAGGTTCGAATTGTATTAGGATTTGAAAATGAAGAAGGTTGTTCAAAATGCCGTCCAGCTCTAAACTATTATTTAAGAATGATGTATCCCAATGATTATCAAGATGATAAATCATCACGCTTCGTTAATGAACGAATGGAAGGAAATATCCAAAATGATGGCTCATTCTCAATCGTACCGCGAATGTATGGGGGAGTTACGACTGGTGATGAATTAATTAAACTTGGTGAAGTAGCAAATAAATTCAATGTACCTTTAGTAAAAGTTACCGGTGCGAGCCGTGTTGGTTTATATGGTGTTAAAAAAGAAGACGTACCTAAAATATGGAAAGAATTAGGGATGCGTTCAGGTTATGCTTATTCAAAATCACTTAGAAATGTTAAGTCTTGCGTCGGAAATCGATTTTGTCGATTTGGAACACAAGATTCACTAGGCTTAGGAATCGAATTAGAAAAAGCGATTGAAATGGTTGACACCCCTCACAAGATGAAAATGGGTGTTACAGGATGTCCTCGAAATTGCGCTGAAGTGCTAACTAAAGACTTTGGGGTAATATGTGTCGAAAATGGATTCCAGCTATATTTTGGTGGGAATGGTGGGACAGCGGTTCGAGAATGTGATCTTTTAACAACTGTAACAACAGAAGAAGAAGTAGTTCACATGGCAAAAGCTTATGTTCAATACTATCGCGAAACGGGTATTTACGGGGAACGTACTGCTCCTTGGGTAGAGCGAACAGGAGTTGAAGTAATTAAAGAAGTATTGTTAAACAAAGAATTAGAAAATGCTTTAGTAGAGAAGTTTAATCAAGCAAAATCTACTTATGAAGAAGCATGGAGCCAAGCGCTTAAGAATCAATTAGACCTATATGAGGTTATTAGAAAATAATTTCAAAATTGAGAGGAGCAATCAAAATGACCAATACACCAGAGAAAATTAAGATTATTGATCTTGCCTCATTACCTATACAAATTGGAAAGGAAGTAGTAATTAAAGGGGAATCAATCGCATTATTCCGTTTATCAAATGAAGATGTTCGTTCAGTTGAAAGTAAATGTCCGGGGAAAAATGGACCACTTGCTGAAGGGATTGTTTCAGGTGAATATGTTTTTTGTCCTCTACGTGATTGGAAAATTTCATTAATAACGGGTGAAGTTCAAAAACCAGATGATGGCATTGTAAAAACATATAAAACCGAAGTAATTGACGGTTCTGTTTATATTACGGTGTAACGTATGACTAAAAAATCTGGATTTATTTCATTTGTAGGTGCAGGGCCTGGGGATTTAGGCTTAATTACAGAAAAAGGAATGAAATGTATTCGAGAAGCTGAAGTCATTTTATATGATCGACTTGCTAATCCAAGATTACTTCGTGAAGCGAATAAAAATTGTGAATTTATTTACTGTGGGAAACTTCCTGACAGACATACAATGCGTCAAGAAATGATTAATCAGACATTAGTTACTTTCGCCCAAGACGGGAAATATGTTGTTAGATTAAAGGGAGGAGACCCATCCGTTTTCGGTCGAGTAGGTGAAGAAGCAGAGGAAGCTTCAAAGCATAATATACCATTTGAAATTATTCCGGGGATTACATCTAGCATTGCTGCAGCAGCATATGCTGGGATCCCAGTTACACATAGAGAATATAGTACAAGTTTTACTTTAAGAACAGGCCATAAATGTATGGAGAATGAAAATCTTATTGAATCGAATTATTCTGACCAATTAGGGGATACACTTGCTTACTATATGGGGGTAAGTAATCTACCTAAAATATGTAAGCACCTAATAAAGAATGGTAAATCAAAGGATACACCAGTGGCCGTAATTCAGTGGGGAACAATTGGAAAACAAAAAGTCGTTGAGGGAACGATCGAAACAATTGTATCTATTATTGAGGAAGAAGAAATGACAAATCCTGCAATGACAATTATTGGAGATGTTGTCAAATTACGCTCAAATATATCTTGGTTTGAAAAGAAAAAATATTTTAGTAGAAAAATTTTATTGGCTAAAGGAACCGCATCAGTAGAGAAGAATGGATTAGAAACATATTTATCAGAAAACGGTGCTGAGGTTTACGCTTTTCCTACTCTTAAATCAGTTCATCTTCCTATACAACAGGATCAGTTAGTTGAAGCACTAAGTCATGAAAAAATCGTTTTTTGTTCACCAGAAAGTGTGCAATTATTTTTTACAAATATGTTTAAATCTAAGATTGATATTCGTAAACTGCCTAATCGAATTAAGTATATATCACCGAAAACGAGCAAAGAGCTTGATAAATATGGAATATTGGCAGAAAAAGTTAGCCGTCATGAAAACGATGCAATTTTTATAGGATCGGTAGACAAAGAGACACAATTACCAACAAAGTCAAAATTTCTGGCTACACATGAAACTATTGCAGATTCTAGATTTGATGTAATCAATCAAAGAATGATTGAAGAAACAAAATGGGAATCAATTATTTTTCCAAATCGTTCATCTGTTGATTGGTTTATAAAAGAATTAAAGAATACTAAGGTAAGTCATTTAATGGATTTACCATTTGCATATATTGGTGAATCAGTTAAAGAATATGCAATTAAATGCGGGTTTACTAAAGTTGACGAAGAATTACAAAAGGAATTAATGCTAGGTGATTGGAAGTGAGATTATGTTTGATGCTGTTGTCTATATTGGACACGGAAGTCGAAGGCAAGAAGGTAATCAACAATTTATACACTATATTCAATCTGTAATCAAAGAGATTCCTATTCAAAAACAAGAATATGCATTTTTAGAACTAGTTGAGCCAACTATTCAACAAACTTTGGAAAAAATGATCGTAGAAGGTGCGAGAAATATAGTAGTTGTACCAGTATTATTATTTGCAGCTGGACATTATAAACGCGATATCCCAGTCGAAATAAATCGTATTTTAAAACGATTTTCACATGTAAATATTACGATAACTGAGCCATTTGGTATTCATGAAAAAATGATTCAGCTTGTTCAAAAGCGTGTACAAGCTGCATGTGGAACTAGTAACGCTGCAATCATTTTAGTAGGTCGTGGAAGTAGCGACAAAGAGCCAATCGAAATGCTTCAACAAATTGGAAATGCTGTTGAGTCGCGAATTAATGTCCCTGTTCACGTAGCTTTTTTAACCGCGGGTAATCCAAAATTAGAAGATACCATTAAAAATATGAGTAAAGAATTTAAACGTATTTTTGTAATGTCATATTTATTATTTACAGGATTACTTCTTGAAAAAATTAAGAAACGAATTTCCAATGAAAATGAAAAATTTTATCTATGTGAGAATTTACAGTTCGATGAATTGATGAGCCAAGCACTGATCGAGCGAATTCAAGAGAAGCTTAAAATCTAAATATCGGGTGATCAATATGAAAGAAGTTATTAATTCAATTGGGATTATAGCCATCGCGAAGACAAACCAAATCAAAGAAAGTAAATCAAGATATATGGTTCCTACAATGATGGCAGGATTTTTTGTAGGATTAGGTATTATTTTAATCTTTACGATTGGTGGATTACTCGCATCAACTAGTTTTGCTGGTACGAAAATTATAATGGGTGTTTCATTTGGGATTGCTTTAAGTTTAGTCATTATGGCAGGAGCGGATTTATTTACCGGAAATAATATGATTATGTCTATAGGTATGTTAGAAAAAAAAGTTAATTGGATTGATACTACGAAAGTATGGGGATATAGCTATTTAGGAAATTTATTTGGCTCGGTATTAGTGGCGTTATTATTTGCTTATTCAGGACTAGCTAATGGTGGTGTGGCAGATTTTATTAATAATGCAGCCGCAGCAAAAATGAATGCACCATTTATGGAATTACTAGTACGTGGAATTCTTTGTAATATACTTGTTTGTTTAGCGCTGTGGTGTTCATTCAAAATGAAATCTGAAACAGGAAAATTAATCATGGTATTTTGGTGCCTGTTTGCATTTATTACTTCAGGGTTTGAACATAGTATTGCAAACATGACCTTATTATCAATCTCATTACTTATTAAACATCCAGAAACAGTAACACTAGCCGGAATGGTTTCGAATCTAGTTCCGGTTACACTTGGAAATATTATTGGCGGTAGTTTATTTGTTGGAGCAGCTTACTGGGTTTCAAGTTCTGGTGCAATAAATAAAAAAGTTTCAAATGATAAAATAAATGATAATAAAGTTGCATCTTAATTAAATCTACTCTAAAACAACATAAAACTAAAAGAAATAATCTTGGATTATAAATCTAAATAGGTTGTTTCTTTTTTTAGGAACTTTGATCATTCCTTCTGGTAAAATATAGTAATAATAAGGGGGCGTAAAAATGGGATATATAGAAGAGTTAAGGAGTATTGTTGGACATAGACCTTTAATATTTGTAGGCGCAGTTTCAATCATCATTGACCAATCCGGTAGATTATTATTACAACTTCGAAAATTTCCAAATGGATATTGGGGAATACCAGGTGGACTGATGGAGTTAGGGGAATCAACTGAAGATGTTGCCAAGAGAGAAGTTTTTGAAGAGACGGGACTAATTGTGGATCATTTGAATTTAATAAATGTTTATTCAGGACCACAAAACTTCGTTAAAGCTGAAAACGGAGATGAATTTTTCGTAGTTACTGTTGCTTATTATACAGAAGATTATAAAGGAATATTAAGTGTTAATGATTCGGAATCTATTAAATTTGAGTTCTTTTATCCAAATGAACTACCAAATAATATTGTGAAAAGTCACAAGGTTATTTTAAATGAATTTTTAACAAAATTTTACCCTGAATTGGGGTACGAATGACCAACGTCAAATAGCAAGTAAAACAAGAAGAGCGAATTCAAATTATTTTCGGTAAAAGAAATAAAATAGGTCGAGGAAAGTTCTTATTTTTTATTTTGAAGAAATGTTCATAGTTTACTAGGAATTTATTGGAAAAAATAGAATAAATAAAATAAAGTAGAATTAGAGTTATGGGGTGACTAATTTGGCTAAAACAGTGCATTGCGATCGGTGTTTAAAGGAAATTAGGATCAGGGGAGATCTCGTTACTGCTACGATGTTTTTTCAAGTCGTTCCTTATCATGAGGATTGTTATGCAAAAGATTTAAAAGGTGCCAAAACACTTTTTCTAAACAATCAACCAATTAATGGTTTTTCTGGGAACTTTTTAACATTACTAGCTTTTGCGGTTTTTATCGCTTCATTTTTTATTGATGATAATTCTATGATCTATTTATCAGTTTTAGCGCTGATCGCAATATTGTATCGACTATATTCATTTTTTATTTTTGAAAGACATCTAGAGAAGTAGAAGTATTGATTGAAGATGAAACTGCTAAAGGAGTCATTTAGTGGGAAGTTTTAAAAAATAAATAGTGAAATAAAGGAAAAAACTCTGATAGACAGAGTTTTTTCTTTTATTTACCAAAGTTTCCAGCGAATTGCATTACAACTGCTTTAACTTCTTCAAGTTTATCAGGCTTTAATAAAGTAATCATCTTAGGAACAAATTGTTGAACTTCTTCTAATGAAAAAGTACCTTCATCTTGTTTTCTGAAGTTTTCTAAAAGAATTTCCCTTGCTTCATCTTCCTTACCTTCTTGAACTCTTTGTAAAATGAAATTTAAAAACATTTCTTGACCTTGCTTGTCCATTCTTGTTGCCTCCTATAAATAATTTATACAACCATAAGGTGTTATTTAAATTATAACACCTTATGGTTGTATGTCAATTTTATTTTTCGGTGAATCATTCTTTGTTATTTATTAGCATTTTATAAAAATTTATTATCTATTTTTGAAAATGATTCATATTACGGGCTTTATGTTATTTAAATGAATATTAATTAATTGAAAAATGCTATAATTTTTTATGGAAGATGATGGAACCTAAAAGTTTATTATAAGGGTGGTAATCGCAATTAATAAGAAAAAAGTAGCAGTATCTTTTAGCGGTAAAGATTCAACTTTGGCATTGCATGATCTTTTGCATTCTGATGAATTTGAAGTAGTCGTACTAATTGCATCAGTAACCGAAGGATTTAATCGGACGAGCATTCATGGAGTGAGGGTTGAATTATTGGAGGCACAAGCAGATTCAATCGGTCTTCCATTAAAGAAAATTTGGATTCCAGAAAATTGTTCTAATCAAAAATATCAAGAAATAATGACTAAGGTTAATTTAGAGCTAAAGGAACAAGGGATTGAATATATTGCATTTGGTGATTTATTTCTTGAAGACGTACGAAAGTATCGAGAGGATATGCTTAAACCAATAGGAATTAAGCCAATTTTTCCTTTATGGGGTGAAGCTACGACAAATGTGATCGAACGCTTTATTTCTTTAGGTTATAAAACGATTATTACATGTGTTGATTTAACGAGATTATCAGAAGAATTTTCTGGTAAAGAAATAGATTATCATTTAATCAACGATCTTCCAAAAGAAGTTGATCCTTGTGGTGAAAATGGAGAATACCATTCATTTGTATTTGATGGACCTATTTTTAATAATCCTATTCATTTTAACATTGGAGAAAAGAAGCTAACTGCTGATGTTTATACAGGAGAAACAAGATTTTGTTATACAGATTTAGTTCTAGTATGAAGTTTCGTTTTAAGTAATTGAATGGAAATTATAAAAAAATAGACTGTTAAATTGAAACAGTCTATTTTTTTATTTGAAAGGTCTAAATATCACGTTGATAAACTTAAGTATATTTGTCTTTACTATTTTTTCAAATTAGGTCCCCAAGGCGGCTCTGCTCCTGCAGCCATTGTAATATTTTGTTTCGTTAATCCGATTTGCTTTGCATAATCATCTAACATTTCAAATATGGTTAACCGATGATATGAACCATTAGTAAATTGTGGTTCATTTCTCCTTTTTGGATCCACAATCATCAGTGATACCGAATCCTTAGCCATATGATCATTGAATTCATTGATTGGCACACTAAAGTCAATCTGTTCATTATATCCGTTAGCTACAGCGATAACAGTAACCTCTCCCATTTGCTTCTTCGTAAAACGAGGATCCTTCATCACTGTTACATTTATTTTTGCAATTCCTTTTGAATCAGTTAATTCAGTACCTAAAACTTTACCTAATGAATTGATTACAATAATCCTAGCGCCTTTAATCGGTTGACCAGATTCTCCTGAGGGGTCTGCTGCTGGGCTTACTTGGATTGTAAGTGTTGCAGAAACTTCATTTAACTTTTCTGCTAGCGCTAAATGCGAAGAACTAAAAAAAATGAATGTGCTCAAAATGGTAGTAATACATATTTTATTCATTTATTCACACCGGACCTTGTGTAATTTTTTACTTTAGTTTAAGTTGAATTACTCAAAACTATACTTTTAAAAATGTTTGAAGCCATAGATAATACCATTGTATTTGAAGTATTATTAATGACCGAAGACAGTACAAGGAAATGCTAAAAAAATGTCGAATTTCAAAGATAGGTAAAAAATGTTGAAAAGGGAGTGATGCCAAATGATAACGAACTTATACTTAGTAAGACATGCTCATTCAACTTATACTCCTGATGAAATGGGCCGACCATTATCTAAAAGAGGTTTTACTGATGCAAATATAGTTACTAAACTACTATTAAATGAAAAGATTGACTACGTTATTTCAAGTCCATATAAACGTGCAATTCAAACAGTTGAAGAGATAGCCATGTCATTAAATTTAGACATTATAATAGAAGAAAATTTTAAAGAGCGACTCCTATCACTAGAGCCTGTCCTGGATTTTGAAAAAGTAATAAGAGAAGTTTGGATGGACTTTAAGCGTTCGTTGAATGGTGGAGAGTCAAATTATACGGCTCAAAAAAGAGGATTGGAAGCAATAAACAATCTATTAAAAAATTATTCGGGTAAAAACATTGTTATTGGTACACATGGAAATTTGATGGTGCTAATTATGAATTATTTTGATCAAAAATATGATTTTAATTTTTGGAATGAACTTGCTATGCCGGATATTTATAAATTAACCTTTGAAGGTGAATCTTTAGTTGAAGTGAAAAGAATATGGAATTAATGTCGTACACTTCTAATAGTTTGATTAGAGGTATTAAATGTAAAAAGGAGAGTTAGAGTTTTATACTGATATTCTACTAAAAAATGCATTATTAGAATACGGTGAAAGAAGTAGTGATTCTTTATTTTTCAGGAAATTAACGAATCGTATAATTAGAGATGATATACTATTTCTAAGTTTGTTCTATTGTTAAGTGGATAGGACTTTATGAAAAACAGTTTTAGAAAAACACAAGTGAGGATCACGCATGTTAGAATTCAATGGAAAACACAATAATGGAAAAATACTACTTGATTATGTTGATACAAATGTCATTACACGATTAAAAACAATCTTGGATACCGAATGCTTTGCAAATTCAAACATTGTTGTCATGCCAGACTGCCATATAGCTAGTGGAGGTGTCATGGTAGGTTTTACGATGACGTTGAATGATTTTATTATCCCTTCAATCGTCGGTGTAGATATTGGATGTGGAGTTAGTGCATACCATCTAGGGCGAATGAAATCTATAAAGAGTGAAAAACTTGATAAGTTCATTAGAAAACAGATCCCGATTGGTTCAAATATCCATGAGGAACCTGTGATTGAGCCGGAAGAGATTGCTGAAGCGATTGAGAGACTTAATCTGAACTATATGTATGTAATGAACAGTATTGCAACGTTAGGTTCTGGAAATCACTTTATAGAAATAGATAAAGATGAGAATAATCATTTTTGGCTTGTCATCCATACAGGTTCAAGAAATTTTGGATTTGAAATTGCAAAACATCATATAAATGTTGCTAAAGAAAATATGAAACAATTATTCGGAGAAAGTTACAAAGGATTCGAATATTTATCCAAACAAGAAGACAAAGATGCATATTTAAGAGATTTATCAATTGCTCAACATTTTGCTTCGTTAAATAGAGAAACGATTGCTAAAATCATCATTGAAAAATATTTTAAACTCGATTTTGATTCGATTAAAAAAATTGAATCTGTACATAATTATATTGACCTTCAAAACAATATTCTAAGAAAAGGTGCAATTTCAGCTCGTGAAGGTGAAGAAATAATTATCCCATTTAATATGGCGTATGGTTGTGTTGTAGGGAAAGGTAAAAGTTCAAGTGACTACAATTATTCAGCACCACACGGGGCAGGCCGAATTATGAGCCGAACAGACGCAGTCCATAAAGTCGACCTAGATGTTTATCAAAAAGCAATGAAGGGTGTTTATACTACATCAGTCAACAAGCATACAGTCGATGAATCACCAATGGTATATAAAAAGCCTAAATTAATATTAGAAAATATTACGGAACAGATTGAGATCGATTTTTTTATGAAACCGGTTTATAATCTTAAGGCTGACAAATAACCTCTCTATTTTGAGAGGTTCACGCTGAAAAAAAACAACCTTGTCAATTAACTTACCAAATTTTAATAAAGGAGTAGAGTGATGTTGATTTNNAGCCTTCCCGCTTATCCCATGGGAGTCGAGCACCCCTTTCGTTCCAATCAACTTATTCATCAAAAAGAAGTCTGCAATAAAAACTAATCAAATAGCCTTTATTTAGCGTATCCTATCAGTTGTTTATTAATTTGTAGGTCAATTAAGATCGAACATTAATTAATAAACTAAATTTATTCTTCAAAAAATTAGCATATAATATTATTACCTTATAAAAAAACTTACTAGTGTTATTGGAATCATAAAATTGCTCAAACATATTAATATTTAAAACCATTAATAGATAGCTCAACCAAAAGTTATCATTTCATCATTAATAAATGTTAATTTAATGTCCGTTTTCTATATTGACCATTTTATATTTCAACACTCTGAACTTCTCTATTTTGAGAGGTTTTTTAAAAAGAAAATATTAGCCAATTAAGTTCTTTCTCCCCATTATCAGTATAAAATTATATAAATTTACTTATTTGACACTTAATCTTTTACATAATGGGGGATTACTATGCTGAATAAGTTTAAGAGGTTTTTAGTAGTACTTCTCTTTTTTGTTCTGTATATTGGCTTGTCGTTGTTGGTTGGAAATTTTCTTTGGAGATTAGTAGTTGATTCGATTAGATAAGTGGAAAAATTAAAGGGTTTTGGTACTTCTCCTTTGAATATAATTCATAAAGGAGAGTGGAATAAATTTGGTGAAAATTTGTTTGATTATTGGTGCAATTTTTATACTTATTTCTGGAATACTCATAGGTGCGTTTCAAGCTCCAGAACAACAAAGAGTTGTGAAAGATGATTTATTTAAGTTAGGGCACTTAAATAAAGATCAAATCTCCATATGGTCAGGCGTTTTTGGCATTTTTTTTATAAGTATTGGAGGACTAGTTTACTATATTAAATAATTTTTTCTTACTTAATTCAACCATAATTCAAATAGTTTACTAGCTTTGAACGTAATCGACATTTTTGTCGATTTTTTTTATTGTGATTATTTCAAAGTAGGTCAATATGATTATTAGTAGGGGCATAAATTAAATGAAGTAGAAATTATATTTGTTGTGGCTATTATTAGGAGGTGCAAAATTGAAGATCGTTTTTTTTAGAAATCTCAATAAAATTGAAACATATGCTGCAAATCGAAAACAAATAAGGTTGAATCTTCCTAGTAAAGAAGAGGCTAGTGTTATATTTGGCCTAACAAGAAAGTTTGAATTTGATAATCGTTGTGCAAGACCACCACAAATTAGCGGTACCGTTGTAGCTTCGGTTACTTGTAATAGAGACAAGGATATTCGAATTTATTTCTATCCAATCTCGCAAACTATTTATCCAGAGAAGGCAAAATCCCAATTTCATAATGATGTATTACCTAAACTTAAGAAATGGATTGATCATCAAGTGTCAAAACCCGAGACTGCAGTTTTAGGGATTGAAGAATTTATAATTGAATGGAATGGAAAAAGTCATCAATTCCACCAAATTAAATTTTTATAAAACAGTTTTTAAAGACGGTTAAGTTAAAATACCGTCTTTTTTATTTTATGTTATAAATAACTCCTTAAAAACTTAAATAACATAATTAAATTAAGTTTTTTAAGTTTTGTTATAGAAATACTTAGATTAATTATATATAATAGCTTTAGAATTATATTTAGGAAATAGATAAAGGGGCTCTAAACGATGTATCAAGAACAAAGATTAACTTTGATAATAAAGTATTTGGCTTCAAATAGTGAGATTACTTTAGAAGAAATATGTACGATGCTTAGCGTTTCAAAGGATACAGCAAGGAGAGATCTTGTCAAACTAGAAGAACGCGGGGAAATTATTCGAATTAAAGGTGGAGCAACACTTCCAACCAGTAATCGAAATTTAACCGATTATAAAGAAAGAACTGCAACGGAAGGCAAAGAAAAAATTGCGCAAAGAGCAACATTACTTATACGGGAAACTAGTGACTTATTGATGGATACATCTTCAACTTGTGCACTCATGTCGAAATTTATGTCGAATAAACAAGTCAATGTGATTACAAATTCAATTGATATAGTTGATTTATTAGGCGAGTATGAAGAAGTTCAAACCTTTATGCTACCAGGAAAATTTAATCGAAAAAATAGAAATTTAGTTGGACCTAGGACAATTGAAACACTTAATGATTACAAAGTTGATCAGCTATTTCTTGGTGCTTGTGGAATTAGCACAGACGGAATAACTTCACCTGATGAAGAGGAAGCGTTTTTAAAGAAAAAAATGATCAGTTGTGCAAAACAAGTAGTTCTATTGGCAGATCATACAAAGTTCGAAAAAGTTTTTCTGCACAAGGTATGTGATATGAAGGGGATCGACATCATTATTACAGACAAAGATCCAGATGAAGAATTTAAAAGAAAAATAATCGAATTCAATATTCATTTAATTAGTTTAGAAGAAGAGGAAAGTGAGAGGGTTTCGGATGAAAAAAATTAAGGTTGGTTTAGTTGGATATGGTTTTTCAGGAGCTACGTTCCATGCACCATTTATTAGCGTTCTAGATGAATTTGAATTAACTAAAGTTGTTAGTTCAAAAAAGGAAGATGTCCAAAGAGATTTAGGAGATGTTCATGTAGTAAGTAGTTTAGATGATGTATTAAAAGATAAATTGATTGATTTAGTTGTCATTACTACGCCAAGTGGAATGCATTATGAAATGGCAAAACAAAGCTTAGAATCTGGTAAACATGTCATATTAGAAAAACCGATGGTAGTGGAAACATGGGAAGCAGAAGAGCTAATTAAGATAGCTGAAGAAAAGAATTTACTACTTAGCGTTTACCATAACAGAAGATGGGATAACGACTTTTTAACAGTTAAAAAGTTAATAAATGAAGGTGTATTAGGTGAAATCAATACATATCAAGTTCACTTTGACAGATATAGACCAGAAGTAAGAAATCGATGGAGAGAAAAGCAAGGTCCTGGTTCTGGCATGTTATACGATTTAGGTTCACATTTAATTGATCAAGCTTTAAGCCTTTTTGGACAACCTCAATTCATCTTTGCGGATGTATTTGCACAAAGAGAAAATGCAGAGACAGATGATTATTTCCATATCATCCTAGGTTATGACAAACTACGTGTTATATTGCACTCTGGTTCCATCATTCCAAGTAACGGACCGCGTTTTCAAGTTCATGGAAACAAGGGTAGCTTTATAAAGTATGGTATAGATGGACAAGAAGCTGCACTAAAAGAAGGTAAAAAGCCTACTGAACAAAAATGGGGAACGGATGAACCACATTTCTATGGAAAGCTCTATACTGTTGACGGCAAAAAAGAAATGGAAGAAACGATTGAAACAATACCAGGTTCGTATACAACATATTACAGGAAAATTGCTGAAAGTATTTTAAATGGTTGCGATGCTCCCGTTACAGGTATAGAAGGCTTATGTGTTATTAAAATCATTGAAGCAGCACTTAAAAGTAGCGAAGAAAAGAAAGTAATCTATCTTTAATTTGGGGGTCGTATGGAAGAGATAACTATTCAACAAAAACTTGAAGTGGTAAAAAAACAAGAAGAGAATCTAATCTTTAAAAGTTTTTCAAACAAAAATGCTTTAGAAATTGGTTTGTTACTGATTGAAGCAGCTAAAGAGTTTGATAAACCAGTTGCTATAAATATTTTGAAAAATGGTCAAAGCGTTTTTCATTATGCAATGGATCATACATCACCAGATCAAGATTTATGGATCAAGCGAAAAGCTAATATTGTTCTCCGTCATCATTGCAGCTCTTATTATATGAGACTTTACAATGAGATGAAAAATAGATCATATAATGAATTTTACTCGGCCAGTCCGTCTGAGTTTGCTGCACATGGAGGGGCATTTCCTATTAAAATTGAAGGATCTGGCGTAATTGGTGTCATTACGGTTTCAGGCTTAGCTCAAGAGGATGATCATAATTTGATAGTTGAGGCATTAGCCAAATTCCTGAATAAAAGGATTTAATTTTAAAGATTAGTTAAAAAATAATGTATTAAGTGATTTACTTTAACGGTTGTAAAATTAACTGAGGGCAAATTAGTTTTAATGGTATTATCGGACATAATTTGCCAAATCAATGGTAAGTTAATTCAATTTCAGAAGGAAAAAGGTAGATAGAAAGGGAATTATTTCATAGATCAGATTAAATAAAGGATAAAAGGCTATGAGTAAATCATTTATTGAACAAGTACATTATATAAGAATTCCTGTAAAGGATTTAAAACTGTCTGCTAGGTGGTATAGAGATGTATTAGGGCTGCAGTTAGTAAACAATAATGAGGAACTTGCGATTTTAAAAGTAAATGAAGGACCTTTCTTACTTATCTTAGTTCCTACTGAAGATGAAACATTTGTACATTTTACAATTGATAATTAACAAGCATTTAGCATTGGCTTTACAAGTCGAGAATTATCTAAATTTCATCAACACTTAATTGATCATCAAGTTAAGGTAGAGGAAATAAAAGAAGATAACGGTCATGCCTTTTTCCACTTTTATGACCCAAATGGTAATAAACTTCAAGTACACTGGTAAGATTATATAAATTAATTAGCTTATTTCATTATCGAGTGTTTTACTGAAAAAGAAAGGGGAACGTCAAAATCAGGCGTTTCCATATTTTTTGCCTGAAAAACCCTATTTAAAAAAGCCAACATCAAAGGAGTCGAAATTTCGGCTTCTTTTTTAAATGAGTCATGAACAACACTAATTGATATAGTTTAAGTTCATAGAATAAAGGGATTCAATACCATCACATCGAATATTAAAAAGCTATTCGTGCGAACAAGCCGTTACGAGAATCCTATAACAAACGAAGATATTCGTCTATCAAGTTTATTAGAATCTTTACTTTCTTAATTGTTTGATCGACAATTTAATTATGAAAAAAATCAATACATAAGGTGGGTCAGAAGTGAAAATTAGAGAAATCAAACTAGAGGATGCGGAAAATTTTGCAAAAATAATTTCTGAAGTTGAAAGCCAGGCAGATTTCATGCTTTATGGAGCAGGAGAAAGGAATCTAACAACTGATAAACAACGTAAACAGTTAGAAGTAATTGAAAAATCCTCAAATTCAACTATATTTGTTGCGGAAGAAACTTCTGGCAAGTTAGTCGGCTATGCTTTTGCAATTGGGAGTACTGCAAAAAGGAAAAAACATTCCGTCTATCTTGTCATTGGAATTTTAAAGGAATTTTCAGGTAAGGGAATTGGGACAAAATTATTTCAAGCAATAGAAGAATGGGCTATTAATCATAGTATATTCAGATTAGAATTAACTGTTGTAAAACAGAATGAAGCAGCAGTTGGTTTATATAAAAAGATGGGTTATCAAATCGAAGGAACAAAAATAAATTCCTTACTAATAGATGGTAAAAGCTTTGATGAATATTATATGGCTAAGATATTATAATGACTAATGGTTTTGCTGGAGTGAATTTCAATGATTATTAGAAAAAACAGTAAAGATCTATTCATAATTTTAAGTTAGAGTTAAGTTGAAAAATTTTAAAGAATAGGTGAATTTTTTTCAAAAAATTACCATTTTCATTTTCCTTTCATAATTGTATGGGATTATAAATTGTATTTAAATTACATATGAAAGGGAATGATATTTTAATGTCAAATGCAAAAAAAGTTTTAAAGTCGTCAGTTAGTAAAATTCCACAGTTGACCTTTTTGTTTTGGATTATGAAGATTGCAGCGACAACACTAGGAGAAACAGGGAGTGATTTAGTTACTGTACCTGGAACAGAGGATAATTATTTAACTCCATTTCTGTTTTTCGTGGGAGTATTTGCTGTCTTTTTAATCATTCAATTATTTGTTAAGAGATATGTACCATCTGTCTATTGGACTGTTATTCTATCAACTAGTCTTGCGGGAACAGCATTTTCTGATTATATGGATCGCTCATTAGGGCTAGGTTATATGAAAGGCTCACTCATACTAATAAGTTTGCTAGCTATCATTTTTATCTTTTGGTATTTTACAGAGCCAACTTTAAATGTGAAAAAAATTGAAACAAAACGAGTTGAAGTTTTATATTGGATTGCTATTCTTGTATCTAATACATTAGGGACTGCAGCAGGTGATTTTTTATCGCATAAAGCTGATGGAGTAAGTACGTTAGCAGGTGGTGGTAACTATCTAGAACAAGGATTAGGACTAACTATAGCCGAGGGGGCTATGCTAACAGGTGGCTTAATTTTATTAATTCTTTTAGCATATAAGTTTACAAATTTAAATAGAGTATTTTTATTTTGGATAGCGTTCGTGTTGACACGACCGTTTGGAGCAACATTCGGAGATTTCCTAATTAAACCTCAAGAAAAAGGCGGATTAGGGTTAGAGAACGGAACACAAATCGCATCTGCAATTTTATTGGGTGTTCTTATAGTTTGTATAATCATCCAGTTTGTAACAAATAAAACACAATTAAACACATCGAAAATGAATGAATCTGATATTCAAGTAAGTTAATTTCTTTTAAAGTTTAGATAATAGGAGAGTGAGAGGTAAGTAGATAACGAACCCCTCACTCTCCTTATTATTATTTTAGAAGAAAAAAGCTGCCAAAGCAGCTTGAATTAATATTTATAATGTTATTTAATCTCTTTTAAATCTAGCCATTCAGAATATGTCAAAATGTTTAGTTCATCTTTTTTACTTACGACATAATTAACAATCGTTTTAAACTTTTCTGGATCAAAATTCATTTGAGCTTTATCAGCTTTTTTTTCAAATCGATGATTCGTAAATACAATTGATTGTTTCGTCTTAATTGCTAAGTCAATTTGATCTTTAACCCATGAAATGTCGGTACTAGGAAGTAAATTAATCGTACGGACTTCATATTTTTTGATATTGTTTGTTTGTATTCCATCCTTAATGGTACGAGCACTTCGATAATGTTCTTCCTGCAAAGTTTTCAAGGTATCTTGATTAAAAGACCCATATGGATAAACTGCGATATTACTTGCTCTTGTAAAACAGTGTTGATCAAGCCATTTACGTGCATCGTTTAATTCACTTTTTTGTTCTTGTTTTTTTAAACTTGCTAAATGTCGATGTGTATTAGTATGATTCATTAAATCCCAACCAGAACGATATAAAGTATTTAATTGACTTAATGACATGTATCCTTCAGTACCTATTTTCGAAGGAATGACAGCAATACTTCCTTTTACATCATTATCCTTTAGGATTTTAAAACCTTTCGTAAATTGCGTTTCCCATCCATCATCCATTGTAAAAATAATGTTAGCTTTATTTTTGTTTTTTTGTATTTCTTGTGGTGTTTGAACTTTACTTTGCAAATTTTTACAATTAGTAGTTTGCACCAAATTATTTTGTGGTTTAGACTCTGACAAATAAGATGCGCTACTTTTCATAAACGGATATGCTATCAAAAATGATGAAATTAGAACAGCATATACGATAACAAGTTTTTTATCCAACGTTCTTCATTCCTTTATCCTTTTCTAACTCATAAATCCTTCCGGATCGTGAAACTTTGTTCCAATCATTACGGTTTATAAAATAGGAAATAGTTCCAAATAGCACAAAAAATAATGTTACAAAACGATAGACAAATAAGTCTAAAATAATTGTAACCGTCAATCTGATCTTTTCTTTGCCTTTAAATTTAACGCCATAATAATTAGCCAAATACATAGCAAATAGACTATAAATAAAATTTAAAGATACAACTCCAAGCAGATAGAATAATAGTAGATTTTGAGCATGTCCTATATTTGTAAACAACATATAACCAAAATTAAAAAGCGTAAAATAGATAGCAACTGTACCTAATATAAAAGAATCGATTAGCATAAAGAAAGAAACGGTGCGAAATAAAAAGGTCTTTATAAGCATCGGAAAATAATAAATGACACAATCAATAAATGCCTTTTGCCAACGAATTCTCTGTTTAAATAAATCCTTCCACGTTTCTGGACACTCTGTATAGCATACAGCATTGGGTACAAAAACCATTCTCTTACCAGGATTTTTTAAAATGTATTGTTGGAATTTTAATGTAATGTCGATATCTTCACCTAAAGTCTTTCTATATCCACCAACTTTAAATAAAATCTTTCTATTAAAAACCCCGAATGCCCCGGAAATAACGGATAGTGCATCGAATTTCGCAAGTGAAACTCGATTAATATAGAATCCTTTTATGAACTCAAAAATTTGAAATCGAATGACATGATTAACCGATAAAGTACGCTCGATATTTTTTTCATTAAATTGGACACCTTGAAGAGGGTGCACCATTCCTCCTGCTGCTAATACATCTGGATCTTGGAAAACTTCATTCAAAACATGCAATGCGTCGTTTGCAAGAATACTATCTGCATCTAAAGTTACGACTAATTCATTTTTTGAATATTCGATTCCAGCGTTTAAAGCGTCATGTTTTCCACCATTTACTTTGTCAATTACGTAGACATTAGGGTAAATAGTCGATTTATAAAAGTTATTGATTTTATTACTCTTTAACTGATTTGATATTTTTCGCTCTTCTGGTGAAAGACGAAGAAGTTTATGCAAAATTTTCATGGTTTCATCTTGTGATCCATCGTTAATATAAATAACTTCTTTTGCTGAGTAATCTAATCTATTAATACCTTTTATAGCTGTTTCAATAATGCTTTCTTCGTTAAAACATGGTATGAGTATGCTAATGCTTTTATTAGATCGTACAATGTTTTGTTTTCGTTTCTTACGATTATAAAAGATTGGAAGTGCATTAATCATATGTAATATTGGGAAGAAGGTACATAAGAAAAGGGTGAGTATTGTAACAAATTGCATAATTAAATCTCCTTAAAACTTGTATTGTTATGAAAGATAATAATCAATTAGACATAACAAAATTAGATTTCTACTTTGATTATTTTAACGAGATTTTGGTTTATTTAATATGTTATTTTTTGAACAATTTATTTCAAAATGAATACTAACAATACAAATATTAAAATGTTTTATATATGAGAGGGAATTTCACATACCGTATTAAGTTTAGAATTAAATTAAGATACTTGAATTGATAGAAAAAGAAGGGGGTTATTGCTTAAAATTGCACTAATCTCTAAATGGGGGATTATTATTATGAAGGTGACATCGTTTTTAAAATGTATTTCCTTGTAGTGTATGACGAAAAACATCTATCATCTAGAAAATTGGTTATATGTATCAGTGGATTAAAGAGAATTAAAACCAATACGAGAAATTAATTAAGATAATAAACAAAACAGCCGAAAACCTAAATTCGATTCAGCTGTTTTGTTATACGTTATTTTAAATGAATATAAGTATTATCTAACAAATAATCCTACAATTGTTCCTGTTAAAACTGAACCTAGCGTAGCAACTAATAATACTTTTAATCCAAATTTTGCAAAAAGCTCTGATTGTTTTTTATCAATTGCAGCAATTGCACCATATATAATACCAATGGATGAAAAGTTAGCAAATGATACTAAGAATGATGACACAATCGCAACAGTTTTTGTTGATAAATTAGGAATGATTTTTTGGAAATCAAGCATTGCGACAAACTCATTTGCAGCGACTTTTGTACCCATAATTGATCCGGAACGTACTAATTCATCTGTTGGTATACCCATGATAAAAGCAACAGGTGCAAAAACATATCCTAAAATTTCAGTAAATGTCATTCCGATAATCGAATTGAATACGAAATTAATCATTGCAAGTAAACCAATGTAGGTTATTAACATTGCACCTACAATTAAGGCAACTTTACCACCATCAAGTGCACCGTTACCGATGGCTTCAAATAATGACTTTTCTTTAATCATTTCTTTGACATTAATATCTTCATCTTGTTCTGATGTAACAGGACATGCCATTGAAGAAAGAATTAAACCAGAGAACACATTGATTGGTAGTGCAACTAGTACATATTCAGGGGGGATCATTTGCATATATGCACCTAAGATCGAACAAGATACCGCAACTAACGAAGATGTAACGACAACAAATAATCGGTTAGGTGTTAGTTTATGTAATTCAGTTTTAACAGAAAGAATTGCTGTTGTATCACCGAAAACCATACTATTCACAGCAACGAATGACTCAATCTTTGGTAATCCTGTAACTTTTGCAACTGCACCACCGATATACTTAATTGCTAACGGTAGTATTCTTGTGTAAGTCAAAATTGATAATAATGAAGATACGAATATGATCATCATTAAAACATTAATCCAGAAATAACCCTTTGTCGATAAATCACCGAATACAAACGAAATACCTTCATTACCAAAAGATAAAACTTTATTAAAGAAGGAGACGATCTTTTGTAAAACTGTTCTTCCAATTGAGGTTTTTAGCATAAACCAAGCTAAAATCAATTGAACCACTAACATGATGGCAACAGCTTTATAGTTAATGTGCTTTTTATCATTAGACATTAGCCAACAAATAATAAGTATCAAGATAATGCCAATGATTGCGAAAATATATGACATTTATTTTCCTCCAAACTACAAAATCGTAGAATAATTTCTAATTTGCAATCTTATTGTTTCCAATCAATATAAAAATATCATTAAATAAAGTAAGGTTTATTTATATAAATAGCTGAACTAATTTCATGCCACCCCACACACCTATAATCCCACATATTGCTGAAAATACAGGTGGTGCCGGAATTGGTAATTTAATGAGAGTAAATACAACTCCAACAATTAAACCTGCGATTAAGCTCATAATTATTTCATGCATATTTACAAACTCCTTTTTGTTCAACACTTTTTTTGTATTACGATTGATACTTAATTAACTGACGATAGCCAATCTTCTCTGTTAATAGGGTATTATCCCCAAAATTCATAGCTAATACAAATTACTCCACTAAAGTAAACTTTTTTTCAAATCCAATGGTTGGTAGGTAAAAAGAATGTTATTAAAGAATATATTTGTAAAGAAAATTTTAAATCTTGATCACTTAGAATGTTTTCAAGTTGAAAGGGGCTTATGAATGAAACGATCGCTGTTGAAAGAAATTCATGATTTTACTTTATTTGGTGAACATGCAGATCATTTTGAATACTTAGCAAGTGGAAAAGATGGTGATGTTTACACTAGAGACAATTATGTAATAAAAGTATTTAAGGAAGACGGAAAAAGTCGAGATGACGGAATGAAACTTCACCTTCTAAAGCGGAGTATATACTATCCAAAAGTCCATGCATTTACGAATGATTTTATGGTAAGTGATCGAATATTTGGGGAAACTTTTTATCAATTAGATGGAAACAGTAAAAATTTACGTAAACAATATGAAACAGAAATTAATCAAGCGATCTTTGATGCTCAAAATGCGGGTTTAAACGCATTCGACTTACATAATCATAATTTAATGTTATCAAATGATGGCGAAGTACGAATTATTGACGTCGGACGATTTTCTCTTGAAGAAGAAACTCTCCAGCTAGGCATTTTTAAATCTATATTTGGAAGTTCCCATCGACGTAACCGAAAACATAAAAGACGTCATGACCACTCATCGTCAAGGCATCATTACAGACATTCTTCATCCTCTAGACGCCACCATCGTAGACATTCAAGTTCATATAGCTCTCACTCTTCGTAAATAAAATCCAGTTTTCTACGTAAAGGTGGATTTTCAGAGTGTTGAAATATAAAATGGTCAAAAGAGAAATCGGACATTAAATGAACAGTTATTTTATGATGAAATTATTGATGAATGTTTTAAGAATGGAATATGTTAATATGTTTGACCATTTTCATGATTCCAATAACTCTAATGATGATTTTTTCAGAAGTTAAATTATGAGCTAATTTTTAGAAAAACAATTTAAATATTGATTAGTTTGATTAATGTTCGATATTAATTGACCTACAAGCAGATTAATATACTACAGGTAGGTTACTCTAAGTAAAGGCAATTTGATTATGGTTTATTGTAGACTTTTTTTGATTGAATAAGTTGATTGGAACTAAAGGGGTGCTCGACTCCTATGGGATTAGCGGGAAGGCTNNTCCTTTTACGAAAATTTGGTATTTTAATTGACAAGGTTGTTTTTCATCAGCGTAAAAATCCACCTTTCTACTAAGGTGGATTTTTTGTCAATTGCATAAGTTAATACTGAATGGAAAAACTAACCAATAATATTAATTGTATTATTGGAGGGCAAAATGTATAAATCAATCGTATCGTTTATGCTTTTAATAGTTCTTGGTTTTTCCTTCGATCATTTTATGGTGGCAGAGGCAAGTGTATTTACAAAAGAAATGCTAAAAAAAGAAATCGAGAATTACGGAGAAAAAGTAACTAACAAAATCCCGGCATCGTATAGTAAAGAAGATGCGCTAAAAAATGGAGATATATTAATAATAGGAAGAACAACTAACCATAATGTACGGATTCAAAAATTTATTAATAATGTAAAAAATAAGAAGCCTGACTTTATTCGATTTGTTGAATTTACTTCAAAGGGTGATCCAGTGATTACCGAATACCAATATAATGGAAAATTAATATACTATCGATTTGATAGTTCAAGGGATCGAACAGACCGATATCGAAAAGGTACATTTGCGATGAGTAAATTTGTTACAGGACCAAAAGTATTAGAAGACTATTGCCAAAAGTTGGTCGTAAATTCAAATACTTCATATTTAACAAATTGTTATCATTTTGATAAGGTGGAATTTTAATTTTAAATTTAAAAAAACGTCGGTTAAAAAATCGGCGTTTTTTGTGTTTTAGTTAATAATAGTAAATGAAATTTCATTCACCGTAATTTATATACAAAAGAATTTTACTACTTTAAATTCAAGATTATTAATAAAACTGAATCAACAGCAATTCAATCACAAAAATTTCACGTACCGTAATATATTCCTTAAATTATTTCTTTTAACGATAAGATGGACAAAAAGTTCCAAACTAAACTATAATTTTTACATATAACTAATAAAACCACTGTGAAAATCTGGAAATAAAAATGATTCACCAAAGGAGTAAATAAAATGACAGAAAATATAGTTCAAAATAAGAAAACTGAGTTAATAAAATACATACCTCCAAAAGGAGAATTTACAAGATTTTTGTCTGATGAGGATTATTTAGAAAAAGGACGATCTTGGGGTTTATTTAATAAAAATCCAAAACATGATTTTTTATTCAAAGGTCAAGACTTTCAAGTAAATGTAAAGCTTGTTGGCTATGAAACTTATGGGGTTACAGATGAGTATCATACAATAATTATTGAATTTGAAGATGGCAATTTAACATGTATTCATCCTGCTTATTTAAAAGAAATGCAATCTCCAAGCTTTAAGAAAGTATACACAGTTGGTGAAAGTGATACGAAGAATAGTGAAGAGAAGAAATCAGAATCAGATACAGTAACAAAGTCAAAAGAAAGTACTTCTAAAGCAACTACAAAGAAAAAAGTTGAAAAGAAAGAGGAAGTTTCAATTACACTACCAACTGATAAATCACATTTTAACGGCACGATTAAAGAATTTAGTACAAAATATAATCATTTTAATGATAGTGAAGAAGAGATTGTAATTTGGGAAAACGTGGCCGTCAAAGGAGACCAGGATTTAGTAATTGGAAATGCTTGGTGTTCATTAAGCAAAACTTTAAAAACAGCTGAATTAGAAGTAGGTAAATCTTATCAATTTGATGGGAAAGTAGTTGATAAGAAACTAAACAAAGAAGTTAAATATAAACTAAATAACCCTTCAAAAGTTGTTGAGATTTAAATTTAGATCAAGAATAGAAGTTTCAAATTTACTTGCGAATTGAAAAAAGCTAACTAGTTCAGTTAGCTTTTTAAGAGTGTTGTAATATAAAATTGTCAGTTGGGAAAACGAACTTTAAATGAACATTTATTTAAAGATGAAATTATCATTTTTGGATAATCTATTTATAGTTTTAAATGTTAAACTGTTTTTCCACCATTTCTAGTAATGTTTTTTCATAGGTTAAAAATTTATGAGTTAATTTTATAGAAAAACAAATACAATTGATTAGTTTAAATTAATTTCGATCTTAATTTACCTACAAACTGATTAATAAGCTTTTAAGTTACTAAAAGTAAAGGCTATTTGATTAAGTTTTTTTGTATACTTTTTTTGATGAATGAGTTGATTGGAACGGAGGGGTGCTCGACTCCTATGGGATATGCGGGAAGCCTGAGACCCCGCAGGCTCGCCGAGGAGGCT